>CAMPAN010000003.1 GCA_946631895.1 uncultured Clostridia bacterium | reverse complement strand
GTGCGCATCATTGTTTCGCAGAAACAGCATCATTTCTGATCAGGGGGCGTTGCGACTGACGCGACAGCCCCCGCTTATTCGATAGGAGAACGATATGAAAAAGTATTCGGATCGGGAATTGAAGGCATTCGGGCTGAACCCGGAGCGTATACCGAAGCACATCGCGATCGTTATGGACGGCAACGGACGCTGGGCAACCGAAAAGGGCATGCCGCGCGGCATGGGACACCGGGCGGGCGTGAACGCGCTGCGCGACATCATTCGCTTTACTTCGGACATCGGCGCGGAATCGCTGACGATCTATGCGTTTTCGACCGAAAACCGCAAGCGCCCCAAGGAGGAGATCGGCATCCTCTGCGGGCTTCTGATCGAATACTTTAACAAAGAAATCGACGAGCTGCACGAAAACGGCGTGCGCATCAGGAGCATCGGAGACCTCTCCTGGTTTCCGACCGCGGTGCAGGAAACGGTCCGTGCGGCGGAGAAGAAGACCGCGCAGAATCCCGGTCTGAAGCTCAATATCGCGCTGAACTACGGCGGCAGGGCGGAGCTTGTCCGCGCGATGCGCCTTGCGATGCGGGAAACCGACGAGCCGGACGAGGACGCGATCTCGCGCAATCTGTACACCGCGGATTCCGGCGACGTGGACCTATTGATCCGCACCGGCGGCGACGAGCGCGTATCGAACTTCCTGCTGTGGCAGATCGCGTACGCGGAGCTGTATTTCACCGACGTCAAATGGCCGGACTTTACGCGCGACGAGCTCATCGGGGCGCTGCAGGCGTTTGCCGGGCGCGAACGCAGATTCGGCGGACTGAAACAGAGCGGAGCGAAATAAGATGAAAAAAGAGGTATTGCTGCTGGGCTCGACCGGCTCGATCGGCACGCAGACGGTCGAAGTGCTGAAGCTGCATGCCGACCGGTTTTCCGTGATCGGGCTTTCCTGCAAAAGCGACGTCGAAACGCTGTATGCGCAGGCGCAGGCGCTGAACCCGAAATACGCTGCGGCGGAGGTCCCGCTCGACGCCGACCGGCTTCCCGCGGGGACGGAGATCTTTTGCGGTCCCGACGCAGCGGAACGGCTTGCCGAAGCCGCCGACGCGGATGTCACGGTGCTTGCGATCTCGGGCTACGCGGCGCTGAAACCGCTGCTTGCGGCGATCAGACATGGCAAACGCATCGCGATCGCAAACAAGGAAAGCCTTGTGTGCGGCGGGAGCCTGGTCGACGCGGCGCTCGCTTTTTACGGAGCGGAGCTTATGCCGATCGACAGCGAGCAGAGCGCGATCTTTCAAGCGCTGCAAAACGGCAGCAGGGACGAGGTCGAACGGCTCATTCTGACCGCTTCCGGCGGTCCGTTCTTCCGCAAAACGCGCGGGGAACTGCAGTATGTTTCACTCGACGACGCGCTCAATCATCCGACGTGGAAGATGGGGAAGAAGATCACGCTCGATTCCGCGACGCTTTTTAACAAGGGACTGGAGATCATCGAGGCGAGCCGGCTGTTTCACTTCGACGCGGAACACATTTCAGTGCTGATCCATCCGCAGTCGATCGTGCACAGCATGGTCGAATACCGCGACGGCACGATCATGGCAAACCTCAGTAAGCCCGATATGCGGCTGCCGATCCAGTACGCGCTGACGTATCCGGAACGAATGGAAAGCCTGTGCGAGCCTTTGAAGCTCGATCTTACGCATCCGTTGGAATTCTATCCGGCGGACCCGGAGCGCTTTCACGCGATCCGCATGGCGTACGATGTTTTGCGGGCGGACGGCATCATGCCGACGGTCTACAACGGCGCCAACGAGCGCGCGGCGGAGGCGTATTTTGCCGGGCGCATCGGGTTTGTCGGGATCGAGGACTGCGTGGACGCGGCGCTGAACGCGATCGAAAACCGTCCTGCGGATTCGCTCGAGGCGATCGCCGCGGCGGACCGGGCGGCACGCTATGCGGTCGACCGCTTTTTGAAAACGAAACAGTAAGGACAACGATATGACAATCTGGTACATTTTACTGGCAGTTTTAGGACTTTCGCTGCTTGTCATCACGCACGAGCTCGGTCACTACCTGATGGGCAAGTGGCTCGGTTTCACGATCACGGAGTTTTCCGTGGGGCTCGGGCCGAAGATCTTCGGCATCAAGGGCAAGGAGACGGAGTTCACGCTCCGCGCGCTGCCGATCGGCGGCTCCTGCCGCTTCTTCGGCGAGGACGGCAATACCGACGAGAAGAACAAAAAGCGTCCCGAAACAGCCGAAGCGGATGAAGGAGAATCGGAAGAATCCAAGGAAAAGGATCCGCGGCTCTTCAATTCCAAACCCGCATGGAAGCGGTTCCTGGTTGTGCTCGGCGGTCCTTTGACAAACATTCTGACCTGCGTGGTGCTGTGCTTCTTTATGCTGCTCGGCGCCGGCGCAATCGTGGAGCAGAGCACGGAGGAGCTTCTTGTCGTCGATCTGGTCGAGGAGAACGGTCCGGCGGAGAAAGCCGGTATGCAGAAAGGCGACATCCTCCTCTCGATGGACGGGATCCCGCTGACCGATCCCGAATCGCTGGACGCAGCATTGAAGGCGGCGAGCATGGACGGCATGACCGTGTCGGTGCTGCGCGGCGCAACGGTGGAAACGGAAAGCACAAAGGACGGCGTGCTGACGACGGACGAGATCAAGGTCACGGGCGGTACGGAGGAGACGCTTGTGTTCGGCAATCTGCTGGATCAAACGACCGGCAATAAGCGGATGCAGATCAAGTTTATGCATATGCCGTATCACTCGGTAACGGAACACTATACCGTCGGCAAGGCTGCGCTGCGTGCGTTCCCGGAGACGTGGAACCTCGGCAAGACGGTTTATCAATCCCTCGGCATGATCGTTTCGGGACAGGCAAGCTGCCGCGACGTAACCGGACCGGTCGGTACGGTCGACTTTGTTTCCGATGTGCTGGCAGAAAGCGGTTCGTCCTCGAATATGTGGAACATATTCCTGTGGTTTATGGCGCTGATCGCGGTAAACCTCGGCATCATCAACCTTTTGCCGCTGCCCGCGCTGGACGGCGGACGGCTGATCTTCCTTGTCATCGAGATGATCCGCCGAAAACCCGTACCGCCCGAAAAGGAAGGGCTGGTGCATATGATCGGTATGATCGCGCTGCTGCTTCTGATGGTCGCGCTGACCGTCAGCGACATCATGCGCTGTTTCGGAGGCTGATATGGCGGATTATGTGAAGGCCGGAAACATACAGATCGGCGGCGGTGCGCCTGTCTCCGTGCAGTCCATGTGCAATACGGACACGCGTGACGTGGACGCAACGGTCGGGCAGATCCTGCGGCTTGAGAAAGCCGGCTGCGAGATCATCCGCGTCGCGGTGTTTGACGAAGCCGCGGCGGACGCGATCAGGACGATCAGAGAGCGGATCCATATTCCGCTCGTCGCCGACGTGCATTTCAATTACCGGCTTGCGATCAAAGCCGTCGAAAACGGCGTGGACAAGCTGCGCATCAACCCGGGCAATATCGGGAGCGCGGAGCGCGTGCGTCTGGTTGCGGACTGCTGTAAAGCGCATCACGTGCCGATCCGCATCGGCATCAACGGCGGCTCGATCGAAAAGCAGTTTCTGCCGCTGTACCGCGAAAACCCCGCGGAGGCGATGTGCCGCAGCGCGATGGGACACGCAAAGCTTCTGGAGGACTGCGGGTTTTCGGACATCGTGATCTCCTTAAAGTGCACGACCGTATCCGAAACGGTGCACAGCTACCGCATGGCGCAGGCGCGGATGGACTATCCGCTGCACATCGGCATCACCGAGACCGGCCCGATCGAAACCGGGATCATCAAGAGCGCGGCGGGGCTCGGCGCGCTTCTTTTGCAGGGCATCGGCGACACGATGCGCGTCTCTTTGACCGGCGATCCGGTCCGCGAGGTGGAGACCGCGCTTGCGATCCTGAGAGCCGTGGGGCTAAGGAAGGACGACGTGGAGATCGTTTCCTGTCCGACCTGCGGGCGGACGCGCTGCGACGTCGAGAAGGCGGCGGCGTACGTGAACGAGCACGTTGCGCACAACAAGGGCTATCTGAAGATCGCGGTCATGGGATGCGCGGTCAACGGCCCAGGCGAAGCGCGGGAAGCGGATATCGGCGTGGCGTTCGGCGACGGCAACGGCGTGCTGATCAAAAAGGGAGAGATCGTCGGACACGGCGGTTACGAAGAGATTTTACGGCGTCTGGTCGACGAGGCAAACGCGATCCTGGGCGCATAAGAAAACACAGGGGCAGCATGAAGGAAGAACTCAGGGCGGCATATGACGCGGCGCATATCAGAACCGAGTGGCTCACGATCAAAAACGTGTGCCTTTCGCGCGATACGCAGACGCTGACGATAACGGTCGAGCGCACGGCAAAGCTGGTTGCAAAGGATGCGTGCGACACTTGGGAAGGCGCGATCCGGACGATCCTGCCCATGTATGCCGTACAGTTCGAATACCGCGACGTCGAGCCGGAACGCGTCGCCGTCAAGCCTGCCGCGCCGCAGAAAAAGAACGAGGTCGATGTGCCGATCCCCGAAAACGGGGTGCTCCTCGGCAAACCGATTCCCGAAGGCGCGGAGGAACTTCCGATCTATGAGCTGCGCGGGGAGGAGGAGACCGCCGCCGTGTTCACGGGAAGGCTGGTGTCCTCGGAGATCCGCGACGACTGGTCGATGCGCGTCAAAAAGCCGAACTGCCGCGTGCAGTTCAACGTGACCGATCTTTCCGATTCGGTCTACTGCACCGCAAGCTTCCCCGAGGAATGGCAGGCGGCGCGCTTCGATCACTGGCTCAACGACGCGGCAAAGGGCGGCAAGGACCTTCGGATCAAGGGCGTCTGCAAGATCGTCAAAAAGACCGGAGAGCGCAGCGTCTACGTCGATTCCGTCGGCATTCTGCCGCGCGCGCTGCGCATGGACGACGCGGAGGAAAAGCGCGTCGAGCTGCATCTGCACTCCAGAATGTCCACGATGGACGGCATCACGAACCTGACCGAGGCGTTCCGCACGGCGAAGCGCTGGGGACATAAGGCGCTTGCGATCACCGATCACGGCGTGGTCCAGGCGTTCCCGGAGGCGGCAAAGGCGGCGAAGGCGACCGGCGTCAAGGCGATCTTCGGCGTGGAGGGGTATCTGATTCCCGACTGCGAATCGCAGCCCGCGGACGGCGATTTCACGGTTTTCGACATCGAAACGACCGGACTCAAGGCGGAAAGCTGCGAGATCATCGAGATCGGCGCGGTGCGTCTGCACGACGGAAAGGTCACGGAACGGTTCCAGTCCTTCATCGACGACGGCGTCGTCATTCCGAAGAATATCACGGAACTCACCGGCATCACGCAATCCATGCTCGAAGGCGCGCCGGGCACGCGCGAGGTGCTTGAACGCTTCCGCGCGTTTGCGGAGGGCAGCACGCTCGTCGCGCACAACGCGCAGTTCGACACGGGCTTTATCACCTATCACGGCGACCGGTTCGGGATCACGTTCCCGATGCCGTACGCCGATACGCTGATGCTGTCGCGCTATCTGCTGCGCGACGCGCTCGAAAACCATAAGCTCGATACCATTTCCGCCTATTTCGACATCGACATGGGCAGCCATCACCGCGCGGACGACGACGCAAACACCTGCGCGATGATCCTGCTGCGGTTTATCGACATGCTGAAGGAACGCGGGATCGACCGCATTCCGATCGTGCCGGACACGCACGAGGCGTACCGTAAGCGCGCGGCGAAGGAGAAGCGGCAGACGAACCACATCATCCTGCTTGCCCGCACGCAGAAGGGCATGAAGGACCTCTATAAGCTGATCAGCTGGTCGCACCTCGACTATCTGCACGTGCGTCCGCAGATCCCGAAATCGCTGCTGATGCTTTACCGCAGCGATCTCATCGTCGGCTCCGCGTGCGAGGCGGGCGAGCTGTTCCGCGCCGTTCTGAACGGGGAATCGCAGGAGCAGATCGAAAAGATCGCCTCGTTCTACGACTATTTCGAGATCCAGCCGATCGGCAACAACGCGTTTCTGAAGCGCGAGGGCAGGGTGGAGAACGATGAGGGACTTCGGGATCTGAACCGGAAGATCGTTGCGCTCGGCGAACGGATGCACAAACCCGTTGCCGCGACCGGCGACGTACATTTTCTGGAGCCGACCGACGCGATCTACCGCGCGATCCTGATGAGCAAGCTCGGGTTCGCGGACGCGGAGCAGCAGGCGCCGCTGTATTTCAAGACGACGCAGGACATGCTCGACGAGTTTGCGTATCTCGGCGAAAAGAAGGCGAAGGAGATCGTCATCGACGTGCCGAACCGGATCGCGGACCTGTGCGACGAGCTTGTACCGTTCCCGGAGGGGACGCATTCTCCGACGATCGAGAATGCGGAGGACGAGCTCAAGAACACCGCGATCGACCGCGCGCACGAGATCTACGGCGATCCGCTGCCGCCGATCGTGCAGGCAAGGCTTGATAAGGAACTGAAATCCATCATCGGCAACCACTACGCGTCCCTGTATCTGATGGCGCAGCGGCTGGTGAAAAAGTCGCTTTCCGACGGGTATCTTGTCGGAAGCCGAGGCTCCGTCGGCTCGTCGTTTGTGGCGATGCTCGCGGGCATCACGGAGGTCAACGCGCTGTCGCCGCACTATGTCTGTCCGAACTGCAGGTTCTCCGACTTCGACATCGATCATGAAAAGTACAGCGTTGGCGCGGACATGCCGAACCGCGCGTGCCCCGTCTGCGGGACCATGCTCCGTAAGGAGGGCTTTGAGATCCCGTTCGAGGTCTTCCTCGGATTCAAGGGCGACAAGGTCCCGGATATCGACCTGAACTTCTCCGGCGAATATCAGCCGGTCGCGCATAAGTACGTGGAGGAGATGTTCGGCAAGGGACACGCGTTCCGCGCGGGCACGATCTCCGGGCTTGCGGAACGGAAGGCGTTTGAATGCGTCTATTCGTTCGCAGAGGCGACGGGACGCACGTTCTCGTCCGCGGAGGTCCAGCGGCTCGAAAAAGGCTGCGAGGGCGTCAAGGTCACGACCGGACAGCACCCGGGCGGCATCGTCATCGTGCCGCGCGATCACGACGAATATACCGAGGTATACGATTACACGCCGATCCAGTATCCGGCGGACAAGGTCGACAAGAACACGATCACGACGCACTTCGACTTCCACGCGATGGACGACCGCCTCGTCAAGCTCGACATCCTCGGGCACGACGATCCGACGGCGCTGCACATGCTGGAAGCGCTGACCGGGCTGAACCCGCGCGAGATCCCCCTGGACGATCCGGACACGCGCATGCTGTTCTCGACCGTGGAGCCGCTGCACATCGACCTCACCGAGATCGGCTGCTCCCTGGGCACGCTCGGCGTGCCGGAATTCGGCACGGGGTTTGTGCGGCAGGTGCTCGAGAACACGCGCCCGACCACGTTCGAGGAGCTGATCCGAATCGCGGGGCTGACGCACGGCACGGACGTGTGGCTCAATAACGCCGAACCGCTCGTCATGGGCGGCATCGCAAAGCTCTCTGAGGTTCTGTGCACGCGTGACGATATCATGAATTATCTGATCGCGCACGGCATGGAGGCGTCGCTGTCGTTCAAGATCATGGAGCGCGTCCGAAAGGGCAAGGGACTGACCGACGAGATGGAGCAGGCGATGATCGACGGCAAGATCCCGGCATGGTTCATCGATTCGTGCAAGAAGATCAAGTACATGTTCCCGCGCGGACACGCGGTCGCATACTCGATGTCTTCGTTCCGCATCGCGTACTATAAGGTGCATTATCCGCTGGCGTTTTACGCGGTCTACTTTACGGTGCGCGCGGACACGTTCGACATCACGCGCGCGGCGGGCGGTCCGGAGGCGGTGAAACGGCAGATCGACGAGATCGAAAAGGAATCGTCCTCCACGCAGAAGACCGACAGCGAGAAAAAGAAGGACAAGGAGCTTGTGACGATCCTTGAGCTCGTTTATGAAATGAACGTACGCGGCATCGAACTGCTGCCCGTCGACATCTACAAGTCCGATGCGACGAAGTTTTTGATCGAGGGGAACGCGCTGCGTCCGCCGTTCGACGCGATCCCCGGCGTCGGCGCCGGTCAGGCGATCGCGATCTGCGAGCGCAGAAAACCCGGCGCAGTCTATCCGACGATCGAAGATTTCGCGAACGAGACCGGCGCAAACACCGGGATCGTCGCCATGCTGGAAAGCTGCGGTGCGTTCGGCAATATGCCGAAGAACAAGCAGATTTCTCTGTTTGATTTCTGATGCGCGGAAAAACGTCGAAACTGTAAACAGGGGACGTCAGAACGACTGCAATTATGACTTTTTTATGAATAGACGCGATTCGGAATTGACAAAAGAATAATCCTTTGCTAAAGTAAAATAAGGAATGGTATGAATCAATCACAGCATCACAATATAGGGGGTTAGGTTCATGGAAACATATATCAAACCGACGATTAAGATTCTTGTTCTTTCGCAGGACGATATTATTGCTACGAGCGGCGGAGAGTTTACCGATCCCACTCTTTAATAGCAGATCGACAGGAACGGACAGAGACTGAAGCATCATACAATATTGTTTCGATTGATTTTGATCGAAACGCTGCAGATTGTGCGGATTGTCCGAACGAAGATGTTTTGCCGGAATTATTTGTGAATATTCTGAAAACGGATTGACAAGATTGCACAAATTTGCTATATTGTATTGAGAAGCAGTATTTTCCCCTTTTGCGGTCAATATGTGGGAAATGATGGAGTGAAGATCGTGGAACAATATGAAAAGCCGAACATGGAGATTATTGTTTTGCCGGAAGATGTAATCACGGCGAGTTGTCCGACCGAACGACATGATGGTTGCTGCACTGCATGGGATTACTCGATCGAACTCCCCGATTTTTGAGTTTCTATAACGGAGGTAATGATTATGAAGAATTACGAAAAGCCCAAAATGGAAGTTATCAGAATCAACGATCACGTGCTCACATATTCCTGTGAGGGGACGTATCCCTGCGACAGCGAAGGTCCCGGATTCTGCGTCGTGGGCTACGAGCCCGGCACGATCGTCGAAGAATAAGAACCGAAAAACCTGTGTCAAACGCATGGGTTTGTTCTTTTCGCCGATAACAGAAGCCTGTCGCTTGGTTGATTGAACACATACGCTTGATTACCGTTTGCGGTATGCGTAATTTCGTATACCGCTTTTTGCTTATCTTGAATTATGAAAGAGATTTTTTCACCTGATACGTTTTTATTCAAGGTGCTCCCGAAAGCAAAACCGTGCACCGGCGTTACATATGTGCCATCCCGTTTCGCTTTTTCTTTTGAATGCGACGGCAAGCAGTATGTAACCAGCACGCTGACAAAGCAGTGCATCGAAGGAGTATTGCCGGAAACGGTGAAAGCAGGAGAAGGCTTCGATTCCCTGATCGAAACCTATATGCTCGTTCCCGAGGGAAAGGATGAGGTTGCCTTTTATGAGTCGATCTCGTCCATGATGCGGCTGTTTTCCAAAAAAAAGAGGATTGGCGGGTTTATCATTCTGCCTACTCTCCATTGCAATGCGCGCTGCATCTACTGCTATGAGGAAGGACGCGCCCAGTCGAAGATGACGCCGGAAACGGTCGAAGCGACCCTTCGGTATATTCTGGACAACTGTGACAAGAACGGCATAAAGCTGAACTGGTTCGGCGGCGAACCGCTGCTGTGTCCGGAGATCATCGACCGCATCAGCGACGGGATCCGGGAAGCGGGCATTCCGTACCGCTCCAATGTCGTCACAAACGGCAGTCTGATCACGCCGGAGATCCTCGAAAAGATGCAGGGACCATGGCATACAAGGAATATACAAGTTTCCATGGACGGCGCGGAGCCGGACTATATCGCCAGAAAGCGGTATTACGGCGATCTCGATGCGTATCACGCTGTCATGCAGAATATCAGCAGGCTCTCGGAGGCGGGTATCACAGTTGCGCTGCGCGTCAACGTGGACGAAGGCAACTGGTCCGGCATTCCGCAGTTTTTGAATGATCTGAAGCAATGGGTCGATCACAAGGATCGCGTGCATGTATACTTCAGTCCGCTGATGGCGGTCCGCGCAGGCGAAGGCGATATCGCGTTCTGGAAAAAGGTTCTTGCCGCAAATCCGCTGATCGCCGAAGCCGGTTTCAAACCGGTTCCATATACGGAACCGGTCATGAAATTCCGGATCCATCGCTGTATGGCGGACAGCGGCAGCGTGGTGATCGCACCGGACGGCGGTCTGTATCCGTGCGAGCACTGCGCCGCGGAAAGCTGCTACGGAAACATCGTCAGCGGGACGATCGACATGGCTGCGAGAGAGGAATACTGCCGGACCGACCGGACGCGGGCGATGTGCCGGGAATGCCCGATGCTCCCCGAATGCACGAGCTTCGCCAACTGCCCCTGGGTGGATTATCATTGCAGAGAATCCCATGAAATGCTCGCCGCGGAAGCATTGAGACGGATCATTCGCAACCAGCAGGACTTAACAGAAAATCCGGATGAGGACGACCTCATCTGCTGAGGAGAGAAATATGAAACTGAAATCCGATTTTATCGTACAGGACATCGACGACACCCAGTTTTTGGTACCGCTCGGTCATGAAGCGTTCAACGGGATCGTACGCAGCAACAAGACGGCGGCGTTCATCGTAAACTGCCTGAAGAACGACACGACGAAGGACCAGATCGTGGATGCGATGTGCCTGCAGTATGACGCGCCGCGGGAAACGATCGACGCCGACGTGGAGGAGATCCTTGCAACGCTTCGCGGCATCGGCGCGATCGAGGAATGACGCGCTTCGAGGATCTGCTCGAACAGGACGGCAGGCTGGTCTATAAGACAAGGGGCACGAGCATGGAACCCATGCTGCGGCAGAACAGGGACCTGGTGATCATCGAGGCCCCGTTTTCATGCCTGCAAAAATACGACGTTGCGCTGTATAAACGCGGCGAAAGCTACGTTCTGCACCGCGTGATCGGCGTGGAGGACGGGTATTACCGCATCCGCGGGGACAACACGTATGCCGTTGAGCGTGTTCCGTTTGAAAATGTGATCGGCGTACTGACCACATTCAACCGCAAGGGAAAGCAGCATGTCGTTACAGAGCGCGGCTATCGGTTCTATGCGCGGTTCTGGAACGCGATCTATCCGCTGCGCGCGCTGTGGAGGAAGCTCAGAACGGTGCTTGTCAAAGCGGCAAAGAAGCTCGGACTGTTGCCGATGCTGAAAAAGCTGCTGCGGCGGGAATAACGGTTCCGGGAAGATATATGATGCAGAAATGCATTTTTTATGCAGATCGGTCCTTGACTTTGCAGGAAAAAGCGTTTACAATATTATCGAGTAATCCTGCACTGCCAAGTGCGTTCATCATAGTATCGATCATAGATTTGCGGAACGCTTTGCCGCGCATATTCTGCGCGCTGAACTTTTTCGAAAAACTGGAATCAATTTATGTGGAATAGCCGGGCAGTATGCTCGGTTATATTGATATAGATCGGAGTAGAATATCGTGGACTGGTTGCACTACGTATTGATCGGCGCGGCGGTTGCCGTCGGCGTCATCGGGTTTGTGATCGGCTACTTCTATCGGAAGAACGTCGCGGAGGCAAAGGTCGAGAAGGCCGAGGATGCCGTGAAGCGTCTGTACGATGAAGCCCAGAAGAAGGCCGAAGAGATCCGGAAAGAAAAGGTCCTGGAAGCAAAGGACGAAGCTTACAAGATCCGCAGCGAAGCGGAAAAGGAAATCAAGGAACGCAGAAACGAGATCAAGCAGAACGAGCGCAGGCTGTTCCAGCGTGAGGAATCGCTGGACAAGAAGCTGGAAGGCGTCGAGAGCCGCGAACAGCAGCTGAACGACCGCACCAAGAAGCTCGACAAATTGGAAGACGAGATCAACGCCCTGTATAAGAAGCAGGAGGAGGAGCTGGAGCGCATTTCCGGCATCACCCTGGACGAGGCAAAGACCATGGTGCTCGACCGCGCCGAACAGGAAGCGAAGCACGAAGCGGCAGTTATGCTCCGGGAGATCGAGCAGCGCACCAAGGAAGAAGCCGACAAGCGTGCGCGCAACATCGTTTCTCTTGCGATCCAACGCTGCGCCGCGGACCACGTCGCAGAGGCGACCGTGTCCGTTGTGCCGCTGCCCAATGACGAAATGAAGGGCCGCATCATCGGCCGCGAGGGACGCAACATCCGCGCGCTCGAAACGGCGACCGGCGTCGATCTGATCATCGACGACACGCCGGAGGCGGTCATCCTGTCCGCATTCGACCCGGTGCGCAGAGAGATCGCGCGCATCAGCCTTGAAAAGCTGATCATGGACGGACGCATCCATCCCGCGCGCATCGAGGAAATGGTCGAGAAGGCGCGCAAGGAGGTCGATCAGACCATCCGCGAGGCGGGCGAAGCCGCAGTGCTCGAAGTCGGCGTACACGGTCTGCATCATGAGCTGATCCGTTACCTCGGCAGAATGAAGTACCGCACGAGCTACGGTCAGAACGTCCTGCGTCACTCGATTGAGGTCGCGCATCTCGCCGGCATCATGGCGGCGGAGATCGGCGCAAACGTCGCGCTCGCAAAGCGCGCAGGTTTGCTGCACGACATCGGCAAGTCCATCGACCACGAGGTCGAGGGCAGTCACGCGCAGATCGGCGCGGACCTTGCGAAGAAGTATCGCGAGAACAACGCGGTCATCCACTGCATCATGGCGCACCACGGCGACGTCGACCCCAACTCGATCGAAGCGGTGCTCGTGCAGGCGGCGGACGCGATCTCGGCGGCAAGACCCGGCGCGCGGCGTGAAACGCTCGAAGCGTACATCAAGCGCCTTGAGAAGCTCGAGGAGATCGCAAACTCGTTCGAGGGCGTCGATTACTCCTACGCGATCCAGGCGGGCCGTGAGGTTCGCATCATCGTCAAGCCCGAGCGCGTCAGCGACACCGAGACCGTCATCATGGCGAAGGATATCGCAAAGCGCATCGAGAGCGAGCTCGAGTATCCGGGTCAGATCAAGGTCAACGTCATCCGCGAGACCCGCACGGTCGACTACGCGAAATAAGGGACAAGACAACCCCTCAGTCGCCGTTTTTGCCCTCCCTGTGTAAGGGAGGGTGGATCGCGAAGCGAGACGGGAGGGTTGTAAAGCATCAAGGGGTTGCAAAGACAACCCCTTTCATTTTAGGAGGATTAAATGCAGTTTTACGCGGCTGACGCGCATTGCGATTATCTGTTCGGCGCGATGGATTACGGCTGGACGATCGACACACAGAAGCGGAATCAGACGATCACGCTGGAAAACCTCAGAAAGGGCGGGGTAGCGATCCAGTTTCTGGCGGCATGGGCGGACACGACGCTGAAGGTGCCGCCGCTCGAGCAGGTGATGATCATGATCGACCGGTACTATGCCGTGCACGAAACGTGTCCGGAATTTGTGCCACTCAGTAAGGACTTCGATCCGCGTTCCGGCAAGATCGCGACGGTGCTTGCGGTTGAGGGCGCAGAAGCCTTAGGGGCGTCGCCTTCGATCCTGCGCGATCTCTATCGGCTCGGCGTGCGCGCCATGACCTTTACCTGGAACTCGGACAACGAGCTTGCAGGCGCGGGGCAGGGGAAGAAACGCCGCGGATTGTCCGCCGCAGGACGCGAGATCCTCAAAGAAATGAACCGGATCGGGATCGCGTTCGATGTGTCGCATCTTTCCGACGACGGGATCGAGGACGCATTGGCGCTTTCCGCGCAGCCGATCTTTGCCTCGCACTCGAACTGCCGCGCTCTCCAAAACGCGCCGCGCTGCCTCAAGGACGAATACATCCGTGCGATTGCCGAAAAGGGCGGCGTCGTCGGGATCAATTTCTACGGTCCGCAGCTTGTGGATTCCGGGCATGCCGTGATCAAGGACATCGTGCGGCACATCAGTCATGCAGCTTCGGTCGGCGGCGTAAATCATGTTTGCATCGGTTCGGACTTCGACGGCATGCAGCGCTATCCGAAGGATCTCAAAAACCCGTCCGACCTGCCCGCGCTGTTCGACGCGCTCCTTGCGGAAGGCTTCACACCCGCCGAGGTCGAGCGCATTGCGTACCGCAATCTGCATGACTATATCGTGCAGTTTGTGTAAACCCGAAAAAACACTTGCAATTTGTTTGCGGCTGTGGTATGATACCGCTTGCAAACGAAATAGGGGCATGATGTAATGGTAACATAGCGGTCTCCAAAACCGTTCTTGAGGGTTCGAGTCCTTCTGCCCCTGCCACTTTGGGACGATGATATTGATACAATATCATCGTCCTGTTTTTTACACAAAAAACCAATCATACAAAGGCTTTTTTCTTATTTTACGAGCCGCATAATCAAGCATATCAACGCTGTAAAGGCAATACTTTCTGCATTTTCGACCGTGTTTTTGTCCTGTTTTTCCGGAGTTCGTGCATAAGATGTGGTGTTCGTGCGCTAAGGGGGCCGTACGTCGAAGAGTATTCGTTCGTCAATACATATTTTCGTACTACAAAGGGCTGTTAGTATGCACGCTTTCCTAGTATTGCGAGCGAATGGCATCCTACAAAGAATAAACCGCTTAAGCCCGAGAACGTTTCTTTTGGAAGCAATAAATCTGTATGGTGGCTTTGTAAACATGGTCATGAGTGGGAAGCTAACGAATGCTTCATTGCCGCTTTATCTCTATCGTTAACGTTGGTGGACACCTGCGGAAAAGCAGAATACCCCGAAAAGGGCAATAAGGATAGGTTTATCAGTTGGTATGATTCCCATATAGGGGACAAGTACAACCCTACAAGCGAGTTCAGCGCGGATATGCCATATATGAGTGGTGAATTAGCGTATCAGTTGAGATGTCTGTTACTTCATCAAAGCACGCCAAGCGCAATTGACACAAGTCAAGGAACCTGCTCCTTTGCCAATTTCGTACGTATTGTCGGTCACAGGCAGAAAAGAGCACGCGAAAGCGTGCTTTTTTCAACGATGTGTTCCATAGGTATAACAGCATTTGTACCGTTAGTGCAAACATCATCATTTATCGCTTGACATGATGACAGAGAACGCGAACGCCGCGGCGCGAATTGATCGGTGGGCGGTATTGAATCGTGCGCGGTTTTTCGCTATAATGACATCAGCAAGACGAACGGAACACGGGAAGATGACGATCGAAGAAAAGGTGTTTTCGAGAAAACGGTTCATGCCGGAGGCGATGGTAGCGTTCGGCTTCCGGAAAACGGACGCGGGATATCTGTATGAAACGGCGTTTCTGAACGGCGATTTTTCGGCGCGCGTTTTCGTGACGGACGGCGGCGCGGTTTCCGGTACGGTGATCGATTGCATGAACGGCGAGGAATATGCGCCGCTTCGCGCGGAGCGGTTCAACGGCGCGTATGTGAATCAGGTGCGGTCGGCGTATGAGGAGATCCTTTCGGAGATCGCGAATGCCTGCTGCAGGGACGTACCGTTTGCGTCCGATCAGGCGAACCGGATTGCGGATGCGATCTTTGCGCGGTACGGCGTGCATCCAGATTTTCCGTGGGGACAGAGTCCGCATGAGCATTCCGGGGTATTCCGTCATACGGAGAACGGCAAGTGGTTTGCGCTGATCATGCGCATCCGGCGCGAACAGCTGACAAAGGACGGAGATAAAACCCCGGTCGACGTGATGAATCTGAAGATCGACCCTATCGAGGGAAGACCGGAGAGGGAAGGCGTCTATCCGGCGTTTCACATGAACCACAAGAGCTGGATCACGGTGACGCTCGACGATATGCTGTCCGATGATGCGGTCATGACGATGATCGAAACGAGCTTCCGCCTGACCGAAAGGAAAACAAAGCCGGTTTGCCGTTGAAAACAAGTCTACGGCATGGTATAATACAGTTCAATTCAGCGTGGGGGCACGGGCATGGCATATCAGCGGCTTCCCTTTGAGGAGTATTTCATCAACACAAGCGAGGATTTCACGCATACCGGACGGGTAACCTATCCGGTGAAATACATTGCCGTGAAATACAACACGACAAAGTTCTTCAAGCTGTTCGGGCTTGCGCACGAGGTCAATTACGAGATCCATTACGAGCCGGACCGCGACGTGATCCAGATGCATTTTCAGCGCACACTCGGCGCGATCGACTGGGTCGCGAACATCTTTGAATTCGCAAGCCGGTATTACCGCGCGATCGAGTTCGAGGGCGAACCGCTGCAGCTGCGCGTCCATCACGGCTGGGGCAATATGTATCTTGCGATCAAAAACGAGGTGCGTGAAAAATGGCAGGCGCTGCACGAAGCGCATCCCGACGCGGCGACGGAGATCCTCGGCTGGTCTTTGGGCTCCGGCATCGCATGTCTGTGCTGTCAGGATCTGAACTACAATTTCGGCGTGAAGCCGTATCTCTACACGTACGGCAGCGTTCGCCCGTTCAAATGCACGCCGCTGAACAAGAAGCGGATGCACCGTTATCTTGCGACGCTCTGCACGGACTGCGAGAACTTTGCGGACGTCAACGATCTGATCTCCTACATGCCGCCGTTCCGCGGGTTCACGATGATCCGCCGCGTCAATGTCGGCACGGAGTATAAACGCTCGTTCTTCCGGCTTCTGCATCCGCTGCGCTATCACGTGCATTACGATCTTCCGGAGCTCTATCGCAAGATCGGAGAAGCGCCGCAGGAATCCTCCGACGGCACACAGAATGCATAGGAACGCGCGTATGCAAACGACCGGGACGGTACATCTTTATATCGCGCAGATTCCGGAAGCGCCGGAATACCGCGAAGTTTTTCCGAAGGAACGGCAGACATATCTGGACGCAACGCAGGACGGGCGGGTCAAGGCACAGCGCTATATTGCATGGACGACGCTTCTTGCAGGACTGAAACACAGCTTCGGACTGGACGCGGAACACGCGAAACTCTCGAAAACCGAAAACGGAAAATGGAGCTCGGCGGTCTGCGGGATCTCGATCTCGCACTGCAAAACCGCCGTCGCAGCGGTTGTTTCGGACGGCAGCGCCGGTGTGGATATCGAGCCGTTTGAAGACGCGCGATACCGGGAAGCGCTGCTCCGGAAAATCGCGACGGAAGAGGAACAACGGCTTTTCGGGGAGCTCTCCGCTAAGCAGCGGATCGCCGTGCTTTGGACGCGCAAGGAGGCGGCGTTCAAACGCGACGGCAGCAATCTGTCCACGCCGATCGAGGCGAACGCGGCGTCGAAGGAGATTCAAACGATCCGGGTCTCGATCGGCGATCGGGAATATGCGGTTTCCACGGCGGCGAAGAGTACGAAGCTTTGCGTGTTCGAGGTGCGGGGGGAGGAGATTGCCGCACGGGATGATTACGAGCTGATTTGCGCGTCGCAGCCGTATTCGGTTTACATCCTGCGCTGTGCGGGCGACCGGCTCTATACCGGAATCACGACCGATCCGGACCGGCGCTGTTCGGAACACAGCGGATCGAAACGCGGCGCGAAGTTCACCCGCGCTTTCCGTCCGGAGGCGATCGTCGCCTTGTGGGAAACGGATTCGCGTTCGCATGCGCTTGTGCTTGAAGCGCGGATCAAGAAACTGACGCGCCGTCAGAAAGATGCGCTGATTGCGGAGAACGCATGCGCGCTTTTCGGAGACACGATCGACGCGGCGGCATACCGCCGTATGCGCTGAGGTATAACGGCGTCGCTTTTTGTGCAAACTGAATGCATGAAAAAAGCGATCCGGAACCTGTTTCAATTCGATACGCCGTACCGGCGATTTGAGCTTTTGGAGACGGAGTCCGAGGGGACCCCGTCTTTTTTCGCGCGCAGAAAAGCGGAAAAGGCAAAGCATCCCAAGAAGTCCGGCAAGATCGACCGCAAGCTGAAGGACAACCGCGCCTGGCTTACGGAAGTATTCTGCGCGGCGATCAACACCGATCTCATACTGCGCGCGATCCGCGTCGGCGGACGCACGGACGCACTTGTCGTCAGCATGAACGGCATGGCGGACGATGCGAAGATCGCGGATTTCATCCTGCGTCCCGCGTTTCATCTCGACGTTTCCGGAATACCGGAGGAACAGCTCCCGTCGTATTTCTGCGGACATGCGCTTTCCATGTACGAGACCGAACGCTGTGACGAACGCGAAGCGGTTGTATCGGCGATTCTCGAAGGACGCACGGCGATCCTGTTTGAAGGCGCAAGGGAGGCGATCCTCTGCGATACCCGCGGGTTTGTTTCGAGACCGGTCGGCGAACCGCAGAACGAGATGACGATCCTAGGTCCCAAGGAAGCGTTCACCGAAAACATCCGCACGAACGTGACGCTTTTGCGGCGCATTCTGAAACGCCCCGATTTCGTCTGCGAGTTTCGCGATGCAGGCGGCACGAACGGAACGAAGCTTGTGCTTGCGTATCTCGAGGGCACGGTGAATCCCGCGCTTCTGCGGGAAGTCAAACGGCGACTTGACGCGATTTCGACGAGCATGCGGCTCACCGTCGGACGGATCGAACAGCTGGTCGAGGACTATACCTATCTGCCGCTGCCGCAAATGCTGAAAACCGAGCGTCCGGACCGCGCGGCTTCCGCCGTGCTGGACGGACGGATCGCGCTGTTGGTGGAGGGCTGTCCGATCGCGGGCGTGCTGCCGATCACGGTCGGTACGCTGCTGATGAGCGGAGAGGATCTCGACATGCGGCAGCCGGTCGGAACGATCGTGCAGATGATCCGCATGCTCGGGGCAATCCTTTCGACCTATCTTCCGGCATACTTCCTTGCGCTTGCGCTGCACCATCCGGGACAGCTTTCGAGCGAGATTCTTGAGACCGTGATCGCCTCACGTGCGATGGTGTTTCTGCCGCTCTGGATGGAAATGATCTTTTTGCTGCTGGTGTTTCAACTGGTGCGCGAAGCGGGACTGCGCGTTCCCGGCGCGATCGGTCATGCGATCGGAATCATCGGCGGACTCCTTTTGGGACAGGCGGCGGTTTCCGCCAACATCGTATCGACAGTCGTACTCATCATCGTTGCGCTGACGGGACTCGGCAATTTTGCCATTCCGGATTACAGCGCGCAGATCGCAACGGCATATTATCGCATCGTTCTGTGCATTGCGGCGACACTTGCGGGCTTGCTGGGCGTGACGGCAGCGGGGCTTTGCGCAACGGCGGTGATGTGCTCGGCAAAATCGTTCGGCGTGCCGTTCTTTACGCCGTTCGCGCCGGTTGCAAAGCACCGGGAACATCTGCTGTTCCGGACGCGTCTCGAGAATGCTGCGGGCACGACGGACTGGACGAACCCGAAAAGGAGGCGCGTATGAATCTTCGGCTCGGCGCATTCGGGAAACAGGAGACCGCAGCGACCGTGCTGCTCTGCACCTTTTTCGGCGGTTGCTTCTCCGTTGACTGCCGCACGCTGTTCGGACAGGGCAACGCGTCGTGGCTTACGGAGATCATTGCCGTCATTCAGGCATTGCTGCTGTTTGAAGCGGCGGTGTGGGCGCTCCGCGTACGCGGCGGCAGCGATCTTTCCGCGCTGATCGGCGATTCGAAGCTCAAAAAGGCGCTTGCCGTCCCGTTGATGCTTGCGCTTGTACTTGCGGCAATGCTGCCGCTTAAGAGCTTTCTTCTGACCATGACGGAGTTCGTCTTCGCGGGGTCCAGATCGGTCGCCGCATGTCTGTATCTTTTGCCGTGCCTGTTCCTTCTGACTGTGCTCGGAGCGGAGACGATCGTGCGGACGGCACGTATCTTTCTGCCGATCCTGATCCTTTCAATCCTCGCTGCGCTGGTTTCGGGGATCGGGGAATACCGGTTCGACCGCATTTTTCCGATTCCGATCGGCAATCCTTTCCGGCTGATGTCCGAAGCCGGCAGCGCGCAGCTTCGCGCAGCGTCGCCGCTGCTGGCGCTTCTGTGTGTCGGAGAGGGAACGCAGGACCGGATGGCGATGCGTTCGGCGGGGAGGATCGGCACGATCGCGGGCGGAGCGCTTGCCGCGGCAGCGCTGTTTGCGCTTGCAATGATGTTTCCGTATTCCGAACTGCGGGAAATGTCCGCGCCGTTTTACCGGATGCTCATCGAGGTGCGCGCCGAAAACCCGACGCTTCGGCTCGACCGCGCGGTGCTGTTTCTGTGGCTTGCCGGAGCGATTCTCTGTGCGGCGTTCTATCTGTATGCGGCGTGTCTGCTGTTCTGCCGGACGTTCGGCGTGCGGGACGCGCGCCCCGTTGCGCTGTGCGTCTCGGGGCTTGCCGTGACGCTGATTCTGGTGCTGCAGTACGATACCGCCGCGACGTCTGCCGTACGCGGACATCTCTATCGGGACGCGTGGGCGCTGATCGGCGTTCCGGTTCCGCTGATCCTTTTGAAGAAACGGAGGAGAAAAACAACGTGCGCCGCCGCTGCCTGATTCTTTTGTGCCTGCTGCTTTTCGGCGGGTGCATGCAGTCAAAAAATATCGACGAATACGCCTATGTGCTGAATGTCGGCGTGGAACGCGGCTCGACCATGCCGTATCTTGTAACCATGCTTGTTTCCGTTCCGAACGGCTCGGAGGAGACCAAGGTGGAAAACCGGGTCATCTCTGCGGAAGCGCGTTCGTTTTCCGAAGCATATGAAACGCTGAACGCCGTTTATCCGAGCAGGCTGAGCTTTTCACGCACGTCGCTTCTTGCGATCGGCGAAGACCTTGCGAAAAACGGCGAACAGACGGCGTTTCTGGACTTTGCGTTCGGAAAAGCGGATCTCTGGCAGAATCTGCGCATCGTCGTTTCGAAAGATCCGATCCGCGAGGTATTCGAAGGATGGATCTCGGACGGCGATCCGTCGCTCAGGAAGATCAAGACGGCGGCGGGCGAACTGATGCGGGCGTCCGGAACCGCGGCGGACACCGGATACGGAACCTACCGGGAGGCGGTATCGGACAAGCGCTTCGACGCGATGCTTGCCTATGCGGGCGCAACCGAATACGGGCTTACGGAGGATCTTGTCGGGAACGAAGCATATCCGGAAACCGGCGGCTCGCTGCTGACGGAAAGCATTCTGAAAACCTCGATCGCAGGCAGCGCGGTGTTCCGGGGCGATCGTATGGTCGGGATCCTGGACGGGCGGCATACGATGGAGGTGCTGATGGCGACCGGCGCGTTCAAAAGGGGGGAAATGCGGTTTGTACTTCCGGACGGACAGCCGGTCACGGCGGCGTTTTACCGCGTGCGCGCGCCGAAACGGAGGGGAAGGGGGACGCAGGCGTCTGCGGAACTCTTTCTGGAAGCCGATCTTCTTGCGCCTGAGACGCTTTCGATGGAAAGCGATGCGCTGAAGTCGTTTCTGGAGAAACAGCTGGAAGCGGAGCTTTCGACGGTGTTCAGAGCCCTGCAGCGCGTCGGCAGCGACGCGATGGGGTTCGGAAGCGTGCAGGCGAAACGGTTCCGATCGGCGGAGGAATGGGAAGCCTACGATTGGGACGCGGATTATCGCGCGATGACGGTCGCGTTCCGGGTGAACGTGATGATCTCGCAGCGGCCGCACGATCCGGGAACGGAGTGACGATATGATTCTCTATCTTGCATTGCAGCTGATCCCGATCGTTTACGGAACGCTGTATTTTCGGCACAGCATCCGGAAGAAGCGCACCGGACAGGCGATCGCGATCCTGCTTCTGATGCTTCCGGTGCTTTCCGCCGCGGGTATTCTGCTGTGGGAATTTCTGAAACTGCCGTAAAAAAACAGCCATCCGGGAGGATGGCTGCTGCGGGTTTCGGACTCAGCGGACGTTTTCCGGAATCAGCGCTGCGGCGTCCATGATGTGCGCCTGCAGAAGCCTGACCGCTTCGTCGACATTGCGCGCTTTGCATGCGGCAAGGATCTTTTCATGTTCGGCGACGGACAATTCGCGTTCCGCCGCGTCGCTGTAGAAGCCGGTGCGGAGGTAACGGTCGATGTTTGCATGGATGATCTCCATCAGCATGTCCGCAACGGGATTGTTTGCCTTCTGGATCAGTACTTCGTGGAAATGAATGTTGATGTTCTCCGAAGCGATCAGCTCGCTCGTATGCCGCTCCTCTTCGAGAATGCGGTCAAGCTCGGCAAAGTCTTCTTCCGTCATATGCGGAACGGCAATCGCAAGCATCGCGACGGAGATTGCCGCGCGGACCTGCATGGTGTTGATGAGCATCTCGCGGGAAAGCTCGGTAACGGTCGCACCGCGGTTTGCGTGGATCGTTACAAGCTGCTGCGCCTCCAGCTGACGAAGCGCTTCGCGTACCGGAATATGACTGACGTTCAATGCCGCTGAGATCTCATCCTGCTTCAGCTGCATACCGCCGGGCAGCGCACCGTTCACGATGCCTGCACGGAGAACGCGATAGACCCATTCCTGCGTTCCGAACCCTTCACGATTTTCGACATTGGCTGCAAGTGCCTTGTAATCCATATTTTCTCACTCTCCATTTAATAATTAATTGCGGCAACAATTTATTATTACCCATCTATAATATAATATAAATTCGCTCATTCGTCAACCTTCGATTTTCAAACTGTGCGTTTTTTACGGCGAGAGAACGATCGGGTGCCAGAAGGAGACGGTCCGTTTTGCACTTGCACGACCGCAAAGCGGCGCGCCGTCTGAAAGAAGCGCGGGATGAACCGGCACGACATAGTAGGCATAAACGCCGTTCAGCTGTTCGACGGGGTCCGTATACCGGATCGGATAGACAGGGCTTTCGAAGGTCGCGATCAGAACGGAAAATCCGTCGGCGTCTTCACGGTAAAGCCGGTAGTTCATATAGCGGGAAGGCGGCGTGAACGTGATTTCGACGGCGTCCCCGTTCACAACGGCGGTAAGATCGACCGGCGGATCCGGCAGCTGCCAGTAATCGGATACAGCCTTCGGTTCCGTACCGCGCACGAAGTATTCCGAAACCGTCTCGTCGACCGGCGTCAGTCCGGTTGCGAGGACGGGAATATGCTCGCTCTTCAGCGTCACGCGGTCGAGCGGGACGCGAACGATGCAGTCCGGAACGGAAAAGTCCGGTTTAGGCCGATCCCGGTACAGGACGGAAAAGACCTCGGAAAGCAGCATGGCGGGATAGGTCCCGCCGCCGCAATCCTTCGGCAGACAGCGTCCGTTTTCCGCATCGTCAAAGCCCATCCAGACGACGGCGGCATAATCCGGATTGTAGCAGGCAAGCCAGATATCGCGGTTTCCGGTTTCGTCGCCGACGGTTCCGGTCTTTGCCGCAAGCGAAACGGGGAGGGAGGAAAGAAGACTTGCCGTGCCGTTTTGCACGACGCTTTTCAGCAGCGAAGTGAGAATAAAGGCGTTTCCCTCGGACATGACGCGCATTTCATCCGGATCGCGGCGATAGAGTTCGGTCCCCGCGCGATCGGTGATGCGCGTCACGACATAGGGCGTGCGGTAGATCCCGCCGGAGGCAAGCGCGGCATACGCACCGCAGAGGCGGTACGGCGACACGCCGTAGGTGAATCCGCCGAGCGCAAGCGTCAGGGAATCGTCGCGAATGTCAAAGGGGATGCCGAACCGCGAGGCAAACGCCTTGCAGCGGGAAACGCCGAGCTCGCGAAACAGATAGACGGCGGGAAGATTCAAAGACCGCGTCACGGCTTCGCGCATCGTGATCCATCCGGCATAGCGTCCGTTTGCGTTTTTCGGCGTATAGTCGCCGAAATCGGTCGCGTCGTCCAGCAGCATGGACGCCGCCGTATAACCGGATTCGAGCGCCGGCGCATAAACGAGGATCGGCTTGATCGCGCTGCCCGGCTGCCTGCGGATGCGCGTCGCACGGTTGAAGCCCAGCGCCACCGAATCGTCACGACCGCCCATGATCGCACAGACGCCGCCGGTCTTTGCATCGATCAGAACAAACGCGCCCTCGCAGGATTCATCTCCGTACGTCGGGAAATATGCGTCGTTTTGAAACGCCGTTTCCGCAATTCGCTGCGCTTCGGGATCCATTGCGGTTTCAACCGTAAGCCCGCGGGTCAAAAGCGTGTCCAGATCGCAGTCGAGGAGCCTTGCGGCTTCGGTTATCGCAAGATCGATATAGGAGCTGTGCTTCTGCTTTTGCATATCGGCGATCAGAACGAGCGGTTCGGCTTTCGCCTGCGCTGCGTCTTCTGCGGAAATCATGCCGTATTCCGTCATCAGATCGAGGATCACGCCGCGGCGGCCGACGGAGGCTTCGGGGCGCAGATGCGGCGCATAGGTCGCGGGAGACTTCAGAACACCCGCCAGAAGCGCGCTCTGGGCAAGCGACAGCTCGTTTGCGTGTACGCCGAAATAACCTTCCGCCGCAGCTTCGATGCCGTAATATCCGCCGCCGAAATAGACGCGGTTCAGGTAACAGGTCAGGATTTCGTCCTTCGTAAGAATCTGTTCGAGCCGGTAGGAGAGGATCGCTTCGTCGACTTTGCGGTCGAGCGTTTTTTCGGCGGTCAGGTGCGTGAGTTTGATGAGCTGCTGCGTAACCGTGCTTGCGCCTTCGACGTACGATCCCGCTTTGAGGTCGTTGAGCGCCGCGCCCGCGATGCGGATCAGGTCAAAGCCGGGATGCGAATAGAACCGCGCGTCCTCGGCGGCGAGGAACGCGTTTTTCACATGCTCGGGAAGCGTGTCCGCATTGACGGAAACACGGTTTTCGTGCAGGTAAAGCCGCGATGCGACGTCGCCGTTCCGGTCCGTGACGAGGAGCGTTTCTTCGGACGAATAGATCTTCTCGAGGTCCAGCGCATGCCAGGCGTCCTGTGAAAACAGCCAGACGGCGCCGGCGAGAACCGGCGTAAAGACCAGAAGAAACAGAACACAGAAAAAACGCCGACGGCGGCGTCGGCGGTAAAGACTTTGATAGGTTCGGATGGCTTTTTGCTCGCACATACCCTCAGTATGCCGCGGCGTCGCCGCGCTTATGCGCGCGGGAGCAGAAAACGCCTTAGACGGTTCCGATACCGGCGGACGGCAAGCTGATAGAGCGCATCGAGCAAAAACAGAAACAGCAGTGTTCCGAGACCGCAGAGCACGGTGATCCACGGTGAAAACAGCGTCAGCGCGTTCACGCCGAGCAGCGAAAGCAGGATCAGCACGGCGGTTGACCACAGCAGGATGATACCGACCGCAAACAGCGTCGCATGCGTTTGCTTTTTGAGATCGCGCAGCGCATGGCGGACCGGTACATACGGCGCAAGCACGCAGACATAGGCAAGCCAGAAATAATGCGGAAACGGCAGCGCAAGCACAAACGCGGCGATCAGCAGATCGCTGAGCACAAGATGGATCCAAAGCCGTTCCTCGCAAAGCGGCAGCATGCAGAGCGCTGTCGGAAACAGAAGGAGCAGCGCAAACAGCCCGCTCGCTTCCCCTGCGCAGAGCAGCAGAAGCGAAAGCGCGGCGCACATCGGCACAAGCCGCTTCGGGGATGGTGTTCGTTCGTAAGCCATATTCAGATCCGAAGGACCGTTAAGCCCTTCGCCTCCGCCATTTTCAGAGTCTGCCCGGAGCCGCTGTTGCTTCTGCGAACATATGCAATACAGAACTGCGCGTCCGCGACCATACGCGCGTTGCGCTCCCGCATGCAGCCCGGGTGATAGGAATCGGAAAGCACCAGCGTTTCGTCCGCGCCGTTTTGCAGCTTTCGATATCGAAGCATATCTTCGGAACTGTAGCTGTGCTCCTGTCCGCGGTGCGGTATGTAGACAGCGAGGGACACGTCCGGATCGACCTTTTTCAGGGCAAGGATCCATTCGCCCGCCAGAAGATCAAAGCCCTTTGCACCTCCGACGATGAAACGGGAGCAGCCCTCTTTGCGTACGTCCGAAACCGCGTGTTCTAAGGCAAGCAGCAGATCCGCGTATTCCGGCGAACCGGCGGGGGGCAGATTGCGATGTCCGGTAAAACAACAGGTCATGCAAGCGCTCCCTTCTGCATCGTGCGGTTTTTGAGAAGCGTGCGAAGCGTGTCGCGGTCATTCGCGTCGAATGCGCGGATCAGCGTAACGGCAAGCGCTTTCGCATCGTCAAACAGCATCGGAACGCTTTCGTCGCGTATACGGTCCGGCTCCCACGGGGAGACCCAGCTTTTGCGAGAAAGGTTCATGCAGCCGTCCGGATCGTCGTGATCGGGTCCGATCAGGAAATCGGAAATCAGACCGGGTTTCCCGAACGGACGCTCAAGGGCGCGGAAGAAGCGGTACCGTCTGCGGCTCGGATCGTACAGGAACGGAACGAGCCTTCGGAATTTCCGAAGCCCGCGTACGTACGCGCCCGAAACGTGTGCGCCGCAGAGCGTTTCGGACACGCGCGCAAGCAGCGCGTCGATCGCTTTTGTGTCGGTGCGTTTCCGAAAAATCTCACGGTACGGGATCTCGTCGCCTGTCCTCTTGAATACGATCGAGTCGATCACGCCCTCAAAACGGGAATGCGCGCTGCCGCGGTGGTTTGCGTCCACATACGGATGCAGCGTGCTGTCAAGCGCAATGTGCGTCAGAAACCCGTATAAGAACGGACGCATTGATTCGTCCGCTGCGTCGGCAAGCGCGAAAAAGAGCACACTGCAATCAAGCCCGTGCAGAACGTTGCCGTGCTTTTTCCGATGGGGAATGAACGGCGTCGGCGGCAGACGGTCGTAAAAATACCAGTCCGGACCGAGACAGCCGAGATAAAACGGTTCCCCGAGTGATGCGAGCGGCTTCTGAACCGCTTCGGCGACGCGAACACCGAATGCAATGTGTGTACAGATATTGGGCATAGGAATATGATACCATATTTTCCGGTATTTGTATCCGTTTTCGGCGTTCTTTTTTTATCTTTTTGTAAACGAAATGCAAAATCGCTTCCGATTTGCAAAATGCGTGCTAAAATGACATCATAGGAAACGACCGCTAAGGAGGAGCAATCCAGTGAAACGAATTAAAAACAGAAGAAAACATTTCCGGATCCATAACCCGTTGGGGTTTTCCCTGTTCTGTGCGATGATCATTCTGGCTATCGGATTGATTGTCGGCGTGGTATTCCTCGCCAAAGGCGGTTACTTTGCGCAGATGTTCAACTGCGTCAAATCCGAAGTGACCGGAAACCGCGCAGTGCCGACACAGGTATCGGAAGCGACGGAAGAGCCGGAGATATCGGAAGAGCCGACGCAGGCGCCGACGGATTCTCCGGAGGAAACGCCGGACATCGGAACGCCCGAACCGGAAACGCCGACGCCGCCTGCGCTCGAAGTTGAGACGCCTGCCCCGAGTACAACAAGCGGATCGAATACGATCTCCGGCACGGCGTTCGAAGGGCTCACGATCGGCATCGATCCCACGCGCGACGGCGGTTCGAAGTACAAGAACGAAGGCGAGTATAACCTGTCGCTTGCAAAGGAGCTTGCGGAATATCTGGAGTCCAAAGGCGCGAAGGTCGTCATCACGCGTGAGGACAACAAGAAAGAGGTCGGAAACTCGAAGCGCGCAAGGATCATCAAGGAAGCAAAATGCGACGCGGCGATCCGCCTGATGTGCAACGAAGTCGGTTCCTCGGTGCACGGATTCTTCGTGCAGGGAACGAAGAAGAACGAGAGCTTTGCAAGAATCCTGATCGACGCGTATGCGAACGGAACCGGGATGGAGATCCAAAGCAGCAAGGGCAGAGGCTTTGACAAGGTGAGCGACGAAGTGGCGTCCAAGTGCGGATGCCCGTGCGTCAGGCTGGTCATGGGCAACTGGAAGAACAGCGAAGACCGCGCAGACCTCGAGGACGAAGCCTTCCGTCAGAAGATCGTGGAGTCGATCGCGGAAGCGCTGCTGGCACAGCTCAAGAGATAAACCGTCGAAACGAACGGCGCGCGAACGCATGAAAGGAACGCGCGCCGTTTTGATTCGCAAAAGAAACAAAAAACAGGCAATACTGCGCAACCGAATCCGGCTGATCCCGGTATTATTTGTGAGGAGCAAAAAACGTTGGAACACTGCATGCGATACGAGCTGAATGAGCCCGTCAACAACGACCTCGATTCTCTGTTTCAAACGTACGGCGACATGGTGTACCGCCTTGCTTTGGTGCGTACACGCAGTGCGGCGGACGCGGAAGACGTCGTTCAGGAGGTCTTTTTGCGATGCCTGAAAAACAAGCCGTCGTTTGAGAGCGCGGAGCACCAGAAGGCGTGGCTGATCAAGGTCACGGTCAACTGTTCGAAAACGCTTTTGGGCAGCGCGTTCCGCCGGCACAGCGTACCGGAGGACGCGACGGGTGAACTCGCGTCGGAGGACGAAATGCCGGACTCGACGGTGTATGACGCCGTGATGAAGCTCCCGGAAAAATACCGTACGGCAATCCATCTGTACTACTACGAAGAATATCCCGTGAAGGACATCGCCGCAGTCATGCGGACGACGGAATCGACGGTGAAATCGTGGCTGCACCGTGCAAGAGGACTGCTGAAGGAAGAGCTTGGAGGAGAATTCGATGCTTAAGGATGCGTATCGAAAGAAAATGGACAGCGTCCATGTGCGCGAAGGATTGCTGGACGATATGAAAGAGGAGCGCGTTCGGAGAATTCGTGCCGAACGCGAGAAGAGAAACCGGCGGAAAGGCTGGTTGATCGCAGTACCGTCGTTCGCGGCGGCAGCAGCGGCGATCGTTGCCGTCGTTCTCGGCATCAACACTGCGGCGACGAAGAACAAATCGGCGATCATCCCGATGGAAGCATCGGCGCAGAGCGAAGCGGCGGTTGAACAGAAGGGATTTCTGCTCAGTTCCGCCAAGACGGCGGAGAGTCAAAGACCGGAGACCGTCGCATCGTATGAAGAACTCGGCGATATCATGAAAGAACGAATCGCCCGGAACGACTCCGCCTACGGATTCTACGGCGTTCCGGTCGATGAAGCGGAAGCTCCTGCAACTGCTGAGGAAACAGCGGAGGCAGCGCCGATGCCGCAGCCGGTCGACGGAGATATGGTTCTTGCGACGAACGGCGTAAAAGCCGAATCCGACGATTCCGGCAGACGCTATTCCGGTACGAACAATCAGGTCGAAGGCGTCGACGAAGCGGATATCGTCAAAACGGACGGAACATGGATCTATGCGCTGAGCCGTTCGAAGAACCGGGTTTATATTCTCTCCGCAAACGGAAAGGACACGGACGTCGTCTCGACGATTCAGCTCAAGGAAGCCGCCGAAAAAGACGGTTATTGGCGCAATTATTCCGAAATGATGCTGTACGGCGATCGCCTGTATATTCTGGGATCGCACTATAACTGGAGCGACAAGGTCAACGAGCAGGACCGCACAAACACGTTTGCCGAGGTATACGATCTCGGCGACCGCACCGCGCCGAAGCTGCTTGCCTCGCATAAACAGCAGGGCGATTATCGAACCGCAAGGCTGATCGAAGGAAAGCTGATGATCGTTTCGGACTACCGCCTGTACTACTTCTATCCGATGGTCGATCCGATCCCGGTTGACGAGTATGTACCGAAGGTGAGCACCGACGACGCAACGACTGCGTTTGCGCCGGGCGACATCTATGTCAATCCGGAGTCAAAGGAGAACGGCTTCACCGTCGTCACGCTGCTTGACGCAGCGGACGGTAAGGTATTCGATTCGCACAAGGCGGTGCTCGGCGGCTGCAACACGGTATACTGCAGCGGAACGGACCTTCTGATCGCGTCGCAGGAGTGGCGCAATGATCAGAGCGCGGAGCAGACCGATGAAAACGGAAAGCACTTTGTCAAGATCCTGTCCGGTTCGGATACGAATCTGTTCCGCTTCACGCTGAACGACGGCAAAATCGAAGCGGCGGCAAGCGCGAAGATCCCCGGCACGCTTCTGAATCAGTTCAGCATGGACGCGTATAACGGGTATTTCCGGTTCGTGGTGACGCGTTCCGAAAGCGAAGAAACCATCTGGACGGACGGCATCGACACGTATGAATGGGCAAGCAGCAGCGATTGCGAGCTGCTCGTGCTCGACGGCAATCTTCAAACGGTCGGCAAACTCGAAAACCTTGCAAAGGACGAACGCGTTCAGTCTGTGCGGTTTATGGGCGACACGGCATACTTCGTGACGTTCCGTCAGGTCGACCCGCTGTTTTCGGCGGACCTGAGCGATCCGGAGAATCCGAAGATCCTCAGTAAGCTCAAGATCCCTGGATTCTCGGCATATCTGCATCCGTTCGGCGAAGGAAAGCTGCTCGGCATCGGCTATGACGCGGACGAGGAGCGCGGCTGGACGGAAAACGTCAAGCTCAGCATGTTCGATATCTCTGATCCCGCGGACGTGAAGGAAGCGTTCAAGCTCTCCGTGAAGGACGCGAACTGGACCTCGGTGCAGTACAACCACAAGATCGTGTTCGTTGACGTCGAAACCGGCACGGTCGCGTTCCCGGCGGACGACGTTTACCTGGTGTTCCGCGTGGAGGGCGACGCCTTCAAACAGATCGGAACGATCAGGACCGAGAGCGAGTACTGGCTCGGCGACGCGCGCGGACTGTTCATCGACGACGTGTTCTACGTGGTCGGCGACAGCGAGGTCATCGTGCTCTCGTTTGAAACGATGGAAAAGATCGCGACGATCAAGCTGAAATAAACAGGGCAAAACAAAGGAGGGGCGGGACCCCTCCTTTTTATGTGCGTTATTTCAATATCCGAAACGCTTCCGCTTGACCGCCATGAAGATGAACGAAAGCAGGGTCGCCATCAGCTCCGCGACGACGACGGAGAACCACAGTCCGTTGATGCCGAACAGCAGCGGCAGGAGCAGGATCGCGCCGAGCTCAAAGACGAGCGTGCGCAGAAACGAAATGATCGCCGAGGTCACGCCGTCGTTCAGCGCGGTGAAGAATCCGGAGCCGAAGATCGCAAACCCGATGAAGAAGAAGGATATGCCGAAGATACGGAAGCCGGATTCGGTGAGCTCCATCAGCTTTGCGTCGTAGCCGACGAACAGCAGCGCCAGCGGTTTTGCAAGCAGCTCCGCCGCCGCGACCATCAGAACGCCGCCGATCAGCAGCAGGAGCAGGCTTTTTCGGAGTAGGTTGCGAAGCTCTCCGCCGTTCTTTGCGCCGAAGTGAAAGCCTATGACCGGCGCGGTGCCGATGGAGTAGCCGATGAAGATCGCGGCAAAGATCATGTTGACGTACATCATGACGCCGTACGCCGCCACGCCGTCCTCGCCGGCGTATTTCAAAAGCTGCACGTTCATGACCATGCCGACGACGCTCATCGCCGCGCTGCTGACAAGCTCCGACACGCCGTTGGTCGATGCCTTCCAGAGCGCTTTACCGTCGAACCGCGTCCTGCCGAGCCGTAGGATGCTGCTGTTTTTGCGGAAGAAATAGACCAGCGGAACGCCGCCGCCCACGATCTGTCCGAGCGCGGTCGCGATCGCCGCGCCGGCAAGCTTATGCTCCTGCGGGAGCAGGGTGACGAGCACCGCGTCGCCGATCATATTGGCGACGCCGCCCGCAACGATGACCCAGAAGCCGAGATTCGGCTTTTCCGCCGCGACGAAAAAGCTCTGGAACAGCAGCTGCAGAATGAAAAACGGCATTGCCGCAATGACGATCCTGCCGTAGATCACGCAGTTGTCGAGCAGCGTTCCTTCCGCACCCAAAAGACGCGCGATCGGACGCAGGAAGACGATGCCGAGGATCGAGAACACGATGCCGAGCAAAAAAGACGCGTAGACAAACAGCGAAAAATACCGGTTCGCGCGTTCCGGATCGCCCTCGCCGAAGGTCTTGGACACGAGCGCGGTGCCGCCTGTGCCGAACATAAAGCCGACGGTCGATACGACCATAATGAACGGCATGATGAGATTGACCGCGGCAAACGGTTCCTTGCCCGCAAAATTGGATACAAAATACCCGTCGACCACGCCGTAGATCGAGGTAAAGATCATCATGGCGATGGACGGCAGGGTAAATCGGAGAAGCTTTCGGTATGTGAAGTGATCGGAAAGGCGGATCTTCATTGTTCGCTTTCAAACCACTTTTCCGCAAAAGCGGCGACGGCGGCGGCAAGCGCTTTCATGTCCCAGTCACCGGTGTTGACGGTCAGATGATAGCTGTCGCATTTGCCCCATTCGCTGCCGGTCAAAAAATCGCGGGTACGCGCGCGTCCCTTGTCGATCTCCCGCATCTTGCGCTTGAGCTCGCGGTCGGTGAGCTTTTCATCCTCGCGGGCGCGTGCGCGGCAGCGCTTGATCTTGGATTCGAGATCGGCGCAGACAAAGATGCTGAACGGTTTGTATTCCTTTAAGATCGCGTCCGCGTTGCGTCCGATGATGACGCAATCCTTGCCGAGCGCGGCGATCTGTTCAATGACCTTTTTCTGCTGCACGAGCATTTCGATGCGGCTGGCGTCGATATAGTTGACCGAGTGCATTGTCCCGCCGAAGGAGATGGGGAAGTATTGCCATCCGTGATTGTCCAGCGTCGTTTCGACATAGGTTTCGTCGAGACCGCTGTTCTGCGCGATGGCGGAGATGATCTCGCTGTCGTAATAATCGCAGCCCAAAAGATCGGCAACGCGCTTTCCGAGCTCGCGTCCGCCGGAACCGAATTCACGGCTGATCGTAATGATACGCATGATGATTCTCCTTTTCCGCGGCGATGCCGCCGCATGGATCATATATAATTACTATAGTACAATTTCGCAAAAATGTCAATCGGACGACGAAAAACGGCAGAGGTCGACAAATCCTCTTGCAAGCGGCTCCGGAATGCGGTACAATGATACCGATAAATCCGGAGGGAGATGCAACAGTTATGATTATTGTGGGTATCTGCGGCGCATCGGGCAGCGGCAAGAGCACGCTTGCAAAGAGGATTCAGGACAGCCTTTCGTGCAGCTGCGTCATCATCGGACAGGACTGCTACTACAAGAGCTTTCCGGAGCTGCCGTTTGAAGAGCGCGTGCACATCAATTACGACGAGCCGAACATCTTTGACTACGACGAGATCATCCGCGATCTCGACACGCTCGAGAGCGGCAAGCCGATCACCAAGAAGGGGTACGACTACGCCGCGCATCTTCGCGCCGATTCGGACGAGCTCATCTACCCGCCCGAGGTGCTGATCATGGAAGGCATCCACATGTTCTACGATCACCGGCTTCTGGATCGCATGGTGCTGAAGGTCTATATGCACGTCGACACCGATATCTGCCTTTTGCGCCGCATCAAGCGCGACATCAAGAGCCGCGGCAGAACGATCGACAACATCGCCGAGCAGTACGTCGAAACGGTCAAGCCGATGTATGAAAAATACATCGTCAACTACATCACCGACGCGGACTTTGCGATCATGCGCGGCGGCAAGAACAAGATGGCGATCGACTGCATTTCAGCCTATTTGACGACAAAAGTGCTCGCCGAACGGTTTGAAAAGGAATCCGGTATGCGGCGGATCGAGGAAGCGAATCCGGAAAACGACGAAGACTGACAGATCAACAGCGGGGGACGGAGCGATCCGTCCCTCTTTTTGCCGGGAATCGTCCCGGCTTTTTGTATATTTCCTTTCAAACGGCGGAATCCGACGCGATTCGGCAAAATAGGTGTTGACAAAGGGGAGCGGATATGGCATTATAAATGCACGAAAAGTTTAGTGATCGTAAACTTTAAGTTTAGAAAGGATAGACACGATGGAAACGGGCAGACCGGAGATCGGAAGAAAGCTTCGAAGGCTTCGCGTGAAGCTCGGGCTGACGCAGGAGGAGCTTGCGGCGCGTACCGAGCTCACCAAGGGCTTCATCTCGCAGCTGGAAAACGATATCACATCTCCTTCGATCGCAACGCTGATGGATATTCTCGAAGCGCTCGGGACCGATATTTCCGCGTTCTTCAACGACCGTTCGGACGAACGCGTGGTGTTCACGCCGGACGACACATTTGAGAATGAGGACGGCGAGGCGGGGACGCTGATCCGTTGGCTCGTGCCGAACGCGCAGAAAAACGCTTTGGAGCCCATCCTCGTCACGATCCGTCCCGGCGGACAGACAGAGGAGCTCGACCCGCACGAGGGCGAGGAGTTCGGAATCGTTCTTTCCGGAACGATCACGCTCCTTGACGGCGACGCGAAATACCGCGTCAAAAAGGGCGACAGCTTCTATCTGCATCCGCAGGGCGTGCACTGTCTTTTCAACAGCGGTAAAACACCGGCGAAGGTGCTGTGGATCAGCACGCCGCCGTCTTTTTAAGGGGGAAGTATGAGCGATAAGCATCTGATCGAGCTGATCGACATCAGCAAGGATTACAACGGGGACGTGGCGCTGGATCACGTCAATCTGTACATCAACGACGGCGAGTTTCTGACGCTCTTGGGTCCGTCCGGCTGCGGCAAGACGACGCTTCTTCGGTGCATCGCGGGGTTCATCACGCCGTCCTCCGGCATGATCAAGATGAACGGCGTCGACATCGCGAAGGTCCCGCCGCACAAGCGCGAGATTAACACGGTCTTCCAGAAGTACGCGCTGTTCCCGCACCTCAATGTGCACGACAACATCGCGTTCGGTCTGAAGATCAAGAAGACGCCGAAGCCCGTCATCGAGGAAAAGGTCGAGAAGATGCTGAAGCTCGTCAACCTCGAAGGCTACGGCAAGCGCTGGATTGATCAGCTGTCCGGCGGACAGCAGCAGCGTGTTGCGATCGCCCGCGCGCTCGTCAACGAGCCGAAGGTCCTTTTGCTCGACGAACCGCTCGGCGCGCTGGATCTAAAGCTCCGCCAGGAGATGCAGGTGGAGCTGAAACGCATGCAGCGGCAGCTCGGCATCACGTTCATCTACGTCACGCACGACCAGGAAGAGGCGCTGACGATGTCTGACACGATCGTCGTCATGAAGGACGGCGTCATCCAGCAGATCGGCAAGCCGACCGACATCTACAACGAGCCGAAGAATCCGTTCGTTGCGGACTTTATCGGCGAGAGCAACATCGTTCCGGGGCTTATGCTCGAGGACTACAAGGTCCGCATGAACGGCGTCGTGTACCGCTGCGTGGACGCGGGCTTCGGCAGGAACGTCGAGGTCGACGCGGTCGTGCGTCCGGAGGACATCGACATCGTTCCGCCCGAGAAGTCAAAGGTCTCCGGCACGGTTGCCTCGGTCGTGTTCATGGGCGTGCACTATGAGATCTGCGTGGATTGCGGCGGCTACGAATGGGTCGTGCATACCACCGACTTTGCGCCGGTGGGACAGCGGGTCGGCATTCAGATCCTGCCCGATGCGATCCATATCATGAAGAAGACGCGTTCCAACAACATCTTCGACGCGGAGACCTGGCCGAGCGAGAACGCGATCTACATCGACGACGTGGCGTTCCCGTGCGAAGGGCTGGAGAGCTACGAGAACAAGGAGATCGCCATCGTACGCATTGCGCCCGAAAACGTGCGGCTCGTCGCCCCGCAGGACGCGAAGCTCACCGGCACGATCAAAGCCTGCATGTTCCTCGGCACGCACTATGAGGTCACGATCTCCTGCGAGGAGAACGACTGGATCGCGCACTCCGACGATTTCATGGAGGACGGCGAGGAGGTCGGCATCCTGGTCGATCCAGACAAGATGGAGCTGACCAAGAAGGAAAACGAGGATTCCGAGGAAGAAACCGAAAAGGCCGAGTCCGTTACGCGCGAAGAATAAGAGGGCAGGGGACATGAAGCGAAAATTCTTTGCTTATCCGTATATCGTCTGGATGATCCTGTTCATCGCCGTGCCGATGCTGTTCATCTTCTACTATGCGTTCAACGTGGACGGGACTTGGACGGCGGAGAAGTTCTTTTCCACGCTGAAGGACGCGGACAACTGGCGCATTCTCTGGGTCAGTATCGAATTTGCGTTCGGCACGACGGCGATCTGCCTGCTTTTGGGCTATCCGATCGCATATATCCTGTCGAACATGAAGAAATCGGTCGCGGGCTTTATTTCGATCCTGTTCTTCGTTCCGATGTGGATGAATTTTGTGTTGCGTACGTACGCGTGGAGCGCGATCATCGAGTATGCGATCCCGGAGCTGTTCGGCGTGACCGAATCGTTGACGGATACGGCGTCCGGCAGAACGATTGCCGTGCTGCTCGTGCTTGTCTACGACTTTCTGCCGTTCATGGTCATGCCGCTTTACAATACGCTCAGCAAACTTGACAAGAGCTTGCTTGAGGCGTCGCGCGATCTCGGCGCAAACGGCGTGAAAACCTTCTTTCGGGTCGTGCTTCCTCTGTCGGTGCCGGGCATCGTTTCCGGCATCACGATGGTGTTTGTTCCGTCGATCACGGCGTTCACCGTTCCTGCGCTGATCGGCAACGGCGCATATATGCTGTACGGCAACAAGATAGAAACGGCGATCACTTCGGCGGCAGGCTACCACAAAAACGACTTTTCCGTCGGGTCGACGCTGTCTATTATCCTGCTGCTGTGCATCGTCGTCAGCACGGTCATCATGAACCGGTTTGACAAGGATAAGGAAGGAGGCAGCATTCTGTGAAACGGTTATGGCGCTCCTTTAAATATGTCTATCTCGGCATCATGCTGCTGTTCCTGTACCTGCCGATCATCTACCTGATCCTGTTCTCGTTCAACAAGTTTCATGTGGATTTCAACGGGGATACGATCTTCAAGAACCTCGGGAAATGGAACGGGTTCACGTTCGAGAACTACGGTTCCATCTTCGGCAGGTTCAGAGGATTCACGTGGGACAATCTGACGTCCGGACGTCTGTTCTCCAACAAGGCGGGAAACGCGCTGATCCTGACCTTAGAGGTCGCGCTCGTTTCGAGCGTCGTTGCGACGATCATCGGAACGGCGGCGGCGATCGGCATCAACGTCATGAAGAAACGCACGCGCACCGTCGTGCTTTCGGTCTCGCAGCTCCCGATGGTGAATCCCGATCTCGTGACCGGCATCACGTTCATGATGCTGTTCGCGTTCGTCAATACGCTGTTCGGATTGGAGATCAGCGACTTTCTGAAGCTGCTGATCGCACATATATCGTTCAGCATCCCGTATGTGATCTTCTCGGTCCTGCCGCGTCTCAAACAGAGCTCGGATATGCTGTATGAAGCGGCGCTCGATCTCGGCTGCTCGCCGTTCAAGGCGCTCATCAAAGCGGTCATTCCGGATATCATGCCCGGTATCACATCCGGCTTTATCATGGCGCTGACCATGTCGCTCGACGATTTCGTCGTCAGCTACTTCACGGCAGATTCGCAGGTTTTGTCCGTATTCATCTACTCGAATACCCAGAAGGGCAAGATCGGCGTCAATCCGGCGCTGGCAACGATCATCTTTATCCCGCTCGTGGCGATGCTGCTTGCCGTCAATTTGAGAAGACTGGCAAAGGAGCGCGAGTATGAGATCCAAAACAAGAAAGTCAAACTGAAATAAAAACCATAAGGAGAAAAGAACAATGATGAAGAAGATCCTTTGCCTCGTTTTTGCGGCATGCATGATCCTTGCGTTTGCTGCGTGCGGCTCGAAGACCGCGGAACCGAATCGCGAGCTGAACGTCTTGAATTGGGGCGAATACATTGATCCCGACCTGATCGATGAATTTGAAGATCAGACCGGCATCAAGGTCAATTATATCGAGATGACAAGCAATGAGGAAATGCTGATCAAGCTCCGTTCCTCCGACAGCAATTATGACCTCTGCTTCCCGTCTGACTACATCATCGAGCAGATGATCCGCGAGGACATGCTGCTTCCGCTGGATTACAGCAAGATCCCGAATGCAGCGAACATCGATCCGAAGATGAAGGAGATCACCGACAGCTTTGATCCGGGCAACAAGTATTCGCTTCCGTATATGTGGGGCACCGTCGGCATCCTCTATAACACCAAGATGGTCGACGAGCCGGTGGATAGCTGGGGGATCCTCTGGAATGAAAAGTACGCCGGCAAGATCTGGATGTACGACAGCGTCCGCGACACCATTGGCATTACACTGAAATATCTCGGTTATGATATGAACACGCGCAACGCCGATGAAGTCAACGCCGCGCGCGATCTGCTGATTGCACAGGCGCCGCTCCGCAAAGGCTTCGGTACCGATAACATGCGCACCTCCATGGTCAACAACAAGGCGGCGCTTGCGGTCGTTTATTCCGGCGATGCAGTCGCCTGCATCGGCGAGAACGAGGACCTTGCGTTTGTTGTCCCGAAGGAGGGCAGCAATGTCTGGTTTGACAATGTCATCATTCCCAAGAATGCAAAGAACGTCGATGCGGCGCATGCGTTTATCAACTTCCTGAACGACGCCGAGAATGCGACGCGCAATACCGAATATATCGGCTACACGACCCCGAACAAGGCTGCGATGGATCGTCTCGGACCGGACTATACCGAGGATGAGACCTACAATCCGCCGCAGGACGTCCTGGATCGCTGCGAAGTCTTCCATGACCTCGGCGAATTCGTCGAAGTGTTCAACGCCGCCTGGGACAAGATCAAGGCGTCGAACTGAGGAGGGTCTATGGAACAGCTTAAGAAGACGCTGCGCGATCTGATGGCGATCGACAGCACGACCGGCTTCTTTGTGGACATGGACGAGTACCTGCTTGCCGAGGCAAAGCGGATGGGAATCAAAGCCGTGCAGCTCAATAAGGGCGGCGTACGGTTCGATCTCGGCGGCGAGGGCAACCCCGTCACGATCGCCGTGCACGTCGATGCGATCGGGCTCATGGTCCGGCAGATCAATGCGGACGGAACGCTGTCCGTCATCAAGGTCGGCGGTGTGCATCCGTATTACGCGCTCGACTGGAACTGCCGCGTGCATGCGCGGAACGGCAAGGTCTATACCGGCACGGTCCGCCGCAAGAACCCGAGCGTGCATCTGATGAGCCAGTCCGAAAAGGACACGCCGATGGACCTCGACACGAACCTTGTGCTGCTTCTCGACGAGGACGTGTATTCCCGCGCGGACGTTGAGAAGCTCGGCATCACCTGCGGCGATCAGGTCGCGATCGAAACGCGCTATCAGGAGACCGAGAAGGGCTTCGTCAAGAGCCGCTATCTCGACGACAAGGCAAGCGCGGCGACGCTTTTAGCTTTGGCGCAGCGCGTTGCGGACGGCAGAGTCAAATTGAACCGCAAGGTCAGCCTGCTGTTCACCGAATACGAGGAGATCGGGCACGGCGGCGCCTGCGGCATCCCCGCGGACACCAAGGACCTCATTGCGGTCGACATCGGCTGCATCGGACTCGACCACGACAGCAGCGAGCACAAGGTCACGATCGCCACGAAGGACGCGGCGTTCCCGTATCACACGGTGCTGACCGACGAGCTTGTCAGGCTCTGCGAAAAGAACGGCATCCCGTACGCGCTCGACATGATGGTCCCGAGCTACGGCTCGGACGCGGACGTCAGCTTACGCGCGGGCTATGATGTGCGCCACGCGCTGATCGGACCGGGCGTGCGCGAAACCCACGGCTATGAGCGCACGCACGAGGACGCGCTCGACGCGACCCTGCGGCTCATCACTGCTGTCGTCGAAGCATAAGGAACAATCCCCGAAAGGACGCTTTACGGCGTCCTTTTTCTTTTGGACAGCCCGAAGGTAAAGACGAAGACGAGCAGAAGCCCGAAGGCGGAGGAGAGCGAGACTGCAAAGAGATCGAACGTGTTGCGGAGCATTTCCGCGCCGGTCGCAAGCGTGGGAACGGCGGCGTCCGGACAGAACAGCGGCGTAAGGAAAAAGACCGCAAGCGCGGCAGCGAGGGCGGTAATCAGCCGGATCAGGCAATAGCGCGGCAGAGACAGCGGAAGCAGCGACGCGCTCTGCAGCAGCACCGAGATCCCGCCGAACTGCAGCAGAAACGCGGTCAGCGCAAGCCGCAGCGGAAGCGAAAGCGGCAGCGCGGAAAGCTTGGATATGCCGGAGGTCATTTCAAAAAGCCCGAGCGTACAGGCGCGGACGGTCGGCGCATTCGCTCCGAACAGCCGAAAGACACCGGAAGATTCCAGCAGCGCGCCGAGAACGGAAGCAAAGACAAGACACCCGCCGATGTTCAGGATCGCCTGCATGCCGTCGGAGATTGCTTCCGGCAGCGCATCGGACATCGCATGAGATTCGGCGGTACGTACGACCGACATGCAGACACGGGACAGCGGAATCAAACCGAAAAGCGCCGTTCCGTAAATGCCGCAAAGCAGCGGCAGCGCGGCTTTCGGGTTGTGAAAAAAGCCCGCGGCGACGACGGAGATCAGAAATACCGGATTCGGGAGGTTGCAGAATGCGAAGGCGGCCTGCGCGTCTGAAAGCGACAGCGTGCCGTCGCGATACAGCTTTCCCGCGAGCTTTGCGCCGACCGGATAGCCGCCCAGGAGCCCGAGCGGCAGGAGCAGCATTGATGCTTTGCCGTTCAGACGGGAAAGAACACCGCTTCGCAGCAGCAGCGACGACGCGGCGAGGTACGGCAGCAGCGAAGGCAAAACCCGCGTCCACCATAAAAGCGCAGCGTCCGACGCGGCGGAAAACGCGGCGTCCGGCACGGCAATCAGCCCGAACAGAATCAACAGCGACAGAGCAAAAAGCATAGCGTCCTCCGAGAAACGCTATGCCTGTTTTTTACCGTTTATGCGTGCTGTGCAAGCAGACGCCGGATCGCCGGCAGCGCTTTTGCGGCGGCGGCTCTGCCGATCGCGATGCACTTTGCGGCGTCATGCGGAACGAGCCTGCCCATGAACGAAACGTCGGGACGGATCAGAACGTCGGCACCGGGGGGCTTCAGCCGGTCGATTGCCGCACGCATGATATCCACCGAACGAAACGCCACCGAATATGGCGTGGATTTTCGCGGCGCATACGGCGCAGGGATCGAAAGGTCGACGCCGATCACGATGTTCGCGCCGTTTTCACGGAGAATGTCAACGGGGATCGCTTCGACCGTTCCGCCGTCGACGTAGGTCCTGCCGCCGATCGAATAAGGTCGCAAGAGCCCCGGAATCGCGATGCTTGCGCGGACCGCTTCGGCAAGCGAACCCTCGTGCAGATAACAGGTCAGGCTGGTTTCGAGGTCGACGGCGGAGCACCAGAACGGAACGCAGGTTTCTTGAAACGTGCGGTTCTCCGTGACGATCGCGCAGAGCTTCAGGAACTTCTTTCCGGAGAACACGCCGGACCGGAACGGATTCGGCGGGTCGAGAACGTCGCGACGGCTGAGCCTTGCGGCGAATGCGCCGAGGGCGTACAGGTCCATTTCGGCTGCGTATGCCGCGCCCATGAATGCGCCGACGGACGCGCCGGAGACAAAGTCGATCGGGATATCCGATTCCTCAAGTACCTGCAGAATGCCGATATGCGCAAGCCCGCGCATACCGCCGGAGCCCAGCGCGACGCCGATTAGCTTTCTTTTATGCTGCATTGTTTTCCTCTCGATCCGTTTTATGCGTAGTATGTTTATTAAAAACATAATTATACGGTACTGGACAAAACAGACGGGGATTGCTATAATTCCCTTTATAAAGAGAAAGGGGGAGCTTTTGTGAACAGAAAGCAAATCAAACAGAATGCAAAGGAAGCGCTCCGGTTTCGGTACTGGCCGATTATCGGCATTGAACTGATCGCAGGAGCGCTGATGGGAGGCGCCGGCGGCTTCTCCGGCGGAGCAGGCGGCAACAGTATAAACTTCAAAGAGACGGCAAACGATCCGGAGACCGCAAAGGTCTTTGCGGGAATCCTCGCCGTGATCGCAGGCGTTACACTGATCGCGTCTATCGTCGGACTGCTGTATTCGTTCCTGTTCGGCAACGCGATCAAGGTCGGCATCTCCGGGATCCGTCTGAGGGCGTATCGCAAAGAGCCGTTCAGAGTTGTCGATTTGTTCTCAGGACTGAAACCGTATAAGAAGAACATCGGCACGATGGCGCTTCAGACGCTGTTTATTCTGCTCGGCTTCATGTGCTTCTTTGTGCCCGGCATCATTGTTGCGCTCGGACTGTATGAAGTTCCGTACATGCTTGCGGAGAACCGGGAGCTTTCGGGCATGGAAGCGATCCGCAAGTCGTGGGAAAACATGAAGGGACACAAGGGGGAACTGTTCGTACTCGAGCTTTCCTTCATCGGCTGGATCCTGCTGACGATCCTGACCTGCGGCGTGCTTGCGATCTTTTATACCGGACCGTACATGGCGCTTGCGGAAGCGGGGTTCTACCGCGAGATGCATCCGGTAGAAGCGCAAGAACCGGCGCCGGAAGCATAACGGAATATCCAAAACGAAAACCGTCCGATTGCTCGGACGGTTTTTGCTTCCTGTACGGATTCTACCGCGCGATCCGCTTAAGCACGGCGTCGATCTCCGCGTCTGTCATGCCGATCGAGAGGAGAAAGCTGCGCGCGTATGCCGAAAGATCGGCAGTCGTGATATCAACCGAATCGTCATTCACGATATAGCGGATCATGGCAACGAGGTTCCGGTTCAGGATCGTGTCGTATTTTGCCTTGTCGCTTTGTTCCGTGATTTTGTAATAGTTGTCGTAGGTGATCATGTAGTCGTTGACAAGCTCCCGATAGCTTGCGCCCGCAAGCGCTTCCAACAGCATGCACATGAAGCCTGTACGGTCCTTGCCTTCGGTGCAGTGGACAAGATACGGTCCTTCCTGCGCACTGATGGCTCTGAGACCGTCGCAGATCTTCGCTTTGAAATCTTCCGCCTGGAAGTTCATGCTCATCGAAAGCAGGATCACGCGACCGTTTTCATAAAGGCTGAGCCAGTACGGCGAATGGAAATCGTCCGCCGCCATGTATTTCTGCACCTTCGCTTCGTTGTCGGCAAGGTCCACGACGCAGTTTATGCCGGCTTCCTTGACCAGCGCGTCGACATAGGCTGCGCGGTTGTGCTGATTGTCGCACGGGGAAGCGGAACGATAGAGTACGTTTTCGCTGAGACGTCCGACGTTGACTGCGCGGAAATTTGCAAATACCGCGTCGCTCGGGTACTTTTCTCGCTCGTCAAAATAGTGGATGTCGCTGGCTTCCTGCACGTCAAGATATTTGCCGCGTTCCTTTAACGTAACGCTTGCGGTCATGCTGTCGTCCAGTCCGGCGAACTCCCATACGTCCTTTCCGTAGTTGATCGCTGCTTTGATATAGTCGTAACCGGGATACGCAACAAGCAGCGGTTCGCCGACGTTCACATAATATCCGCTGAAATAGGGGAGATCGTCCATCGTAAAGCCGTTCGAGAATGTGATCGTCACGGAATCGCCGTAGCGGAAGCCACGCGCGTTGAAATCGTCGATCGTCATCGTGAGATAGACGCCGCCGAATTCCGGTTCGTGTATGACAGACAGATCCCGGACGGAAAGTGCGTCGGCCTGTTTCCCGACGCACGCGATCGGTACGGCTGCAAGGAACAGCACCGCAGCGATCGCTGCAAAGACTCGTCTGAACTGCATGAAAAGCTCCTTTCATCGGAAAGCGCCCGGTCCGGAAACCGGATCGGGCGCTTGTTATTCCGGGATTTACGCTTTGCCGTTGCAGCCGAGCACGTCGACCAGCTTGTGCTGCACCATCTTCTGGATGGCGGCACGCGCGGGCTTCAGATACTGACGCGGATCGAAATGATCCGGATGCTCGTTGAAGTACTGACGGATGCATGCCGTCATTGCAAGACGCAGATCGCTGTCGATGTTGATCTTGCAGACCGCCATGCGCGCAGCTTCACGAAGCTGTTCCTCGGGGATACCGACTGCGTCGGGCATTCTGCCGCCGTTCTCGTTGATGATCTTGACGAACTCCTGCGGGACGGAGGAGGAACCGTGCAGAACGATCGGGAAGCCCGGCAGACGCTTTTCGACTTCGCGGAGGATGTCGAAGCGAAGGGGCGGGGGAACCAGAATGCCTTTTTCATTGCGCGTGCACTGCGCCGCGGTGAACTTGTATGCGCCGTGGCTCGTGCCGATCGCGATCGCGAGCGAGTCGCAGCCGGTGCGCTCGACAAATTCCTGCACGTCGTCCGGATGCGTATAGGAGGAATCCTCCGCGGAAACGTTGACTTCATCCTCAACGCCGGCGAGCGTGCCGAGCTCTGCCTCGACGACCACGCCGTGATCGTGCGCGTATTCAACGACCTGTCTGGTGATCGCGATGTTCTCCTCGAGCGGCAGACCGGACTTGTCGATCATAACGGAGGTGAAGCCGCCGTCGATGCAGCTCTTGCACAGCTCAAAGCTGTCGCCGTGGTCCAGATGGACGCAGATCGGCAGATCAAAGCCTGCGTTTTGTTCGGCATCCTCGATCGCCGCTTCGATGAGCTTCATCAGGTAGATGTGGTTCGCGTATGCACGGGCGCCCTTCGATACCTGCAGGATCAGCGGCGCGCGTTCTGCGATTGCAGCCGCGGTGATGCCCTGGATGATTTCCATGTTGTTGACGTTGAATGCGCCGATCGCGTATCCGCCGGCGTATGCCTTCTTGAACATTTCGGTGCTGGTTACGATTGCCATGACATAATCTCCTTTGCACAAATTTACAACAGTATTATATATCTGTGAAAAAGGAATTGCAACCGAAACTTTTTTGGGCTATACTGATAAAAAAGACGATGGAGGCCTCTATGGCAGAAAAGATGCTTTCTTTGATCATTCCGGTCTATTACGAAGAAGAGGTCCTGATGGAATCCTACCGGCGTATGGATGCGGCAATGAAGTCCACCGGACATCCGTATGAGATCATCTATGTCAACGACGGCAGCCGCGACGGCACGATGAAGCAGCTCCGAACGCTCGCGAAGGAGCATCCGGACACCGTGAAGGTGTTTTCGCTTTCCCGGAACTTCGGGCATCAGCTTGCCGTGACCTGCGGTATGGACCATGCAAAGGGCGATGCGCTGATCATCATCGACGTCGACCTGCAGGATCCGCCGGAACTGATTCCGAAGATGGTGGAGATGTGGAAGGACGGCGCGGACATCGTATACGGCAAGCGCTTAAAGCGCAAGGGCGAAACGCTTTTCAAAAAGCTCACGGCAAAGATCTATTACCGCCTGCTGTCTTCGATGAGCGCGTATCCGATTCCGCTCGATACCGGCGATTTCCGGCTCCTCGACCGCAAGGTTGCCGACGTATTCCTGAAGATGCGCGAACAGGCGCGCTTTTTGCGTGGCATGTCCGCGTGGATGGGCTTCGAGGCGGTGCCGATCGAATATGTACGTGAAGAGCGCGCTGCAGGCAAAACGAAGTACACGCTGAAGAAGATGATCCGCCTTGCCTGCGACGGGATCTTTAATTTCTCGTCAAAGCCGCTCGAACTGCCGTTCGCGTTCGGAATCGTGCTGGGGGTGCTCGGCGTGCTCGGACTTGCCGCAATGATTGTGCTCACGGCGATCTTCGGCGCAGGCTGTCCGCAATGGCTGTGGGCGGTCGCGGGAGGAACGCTGCTCATGGCGATTCTGTTCTGCTTTGTCGGCATCCAGGGCATGTATCTCGGACGCATGTACGATGAGCTCAAGGACCGTCCGCTGTACATTGTCGCCGAGTCGCTGAACGACGACGAAACGTAAACCGCAATATGCTCCCGTCGAATACCGGCGGGGGCGGTTATTTATCTTGACTTTTGAGCCGTTTGAATAGTATACTGTATATAATTTTATGAGGGAGGGCTTATCCATGAGTTCGAAGAACAGACGTCAAAAATCCGGGTCTTCAAAATACCGCGCTCTAGCGCGTGCCGTTGTTCTTGCGGCGATCGCCGTTCTTGTTTACCTGATCGGCAAAAAGACGGGCGTTTTTCATGAAATCCCGAAATTTGAATGGAACTGGAAAGCCGTTCTGCGCGGCGTTCTGATTCTGCTTGCCATGTTCGCGGCGGAGAGCATCGTCCTGTTCCTGCTGGATCTGCCGAAGCCGAAGAACAACCGCGTCCGGACGCTGATCTCGCTGATCAGAAATATGCTGCGGTACGCGGTGATCCTTGCGGCGATCTGCGTTGCGCTGACGATCTTCAACGTCGACATCGTGACGATTCTTGCCGGTCTCGGAATCCTGGCGCTGATCATCGGCTTCGGCGCAGAGAGCCTGATCGCGGATATCGTCACCGGCATGTTCATTCTGATCGACAATCAGTACAACATCGGCGACATCATCGAGGTCGACGGATTCCGCGGCACGGTGACCGAGATCAACGTCCGTTCGACGGTCATCACCGACGTCGGCGGCAACGTCAAGATCATCAACAATTCCGATATGAAGAACGTTCTGAACCGTTCGGACAATTCGTCCAAATCGGTTTCGGAGTTTCCGATCCCGTATGAAACGGATCTCGAAGAGCTCGAAAAACAGTTGCCCGCGCTGCTGCAGGAGATCTACGAAAACAATCAGCCGCTGATGCTGGACGTTCCGGAATATCTCGGCGTCGACAAGCTGGATGACAGTGCGATCGTGCTGCGCTTTATCGTTGACGTGGCGGAGGGCGACATCTACATGGGTTCCCGCACGCTGAATCACGACCTGTTTATCGGCATGCGCAAGCTCGGCGTTGAGGTGCCGTTCCCGCAGCTCGACGTCCGTCAGAAATGAGAATAGACACGAGGAAAGTAAACGACAATCATCTGTCGGAGGAAACACTTTGCCGGAAAGGAGGCAGGCGGCACGATCTGTTCGTGCGGTACGGGGCTGATCGGAATGAGAAAAAGCGTTGATGAACTGAATCAGATATCGCCGGATTATGCAACCGACAGACGGCAGGAGATCGCTGCACCGCCCGACGAATTTAACCGCACGCCGGTAAAGAAACCGAAGGAGAAGAAACGGTCCTCGGTCTGGAAAGCGAAAGCGGTGCTGTATCTTGCATCTGCGGGCGTCGTAACGCTCGGCATCATTACGCCGATTGTCAGAGTGAATCCGGAGAAATCCGCACAGTCGGAGACGCCTGCGCCTTCGATCGTCGTGGAGGCGACGCCTGAGGCGACGGAGAAACCGTCGATTACGCCTGCGCCGACGCCGTCCGCGCAGCCTGCAGTAACCGAGGAGCCGACAGCAGAGCCGACCGCTGCAACGATGCTTTCCGGAAAGATCCATGTTGTGGTCTATTCGGATGTGTTCAACTCCGAGAATGCGCCGTATCCGAGTGAAATCATTGCGGATGAGATGCTGGACGCGGAAACGTTCACGGCGTACCGGCTGCCGCCGCTGCCCGTGCAGGAAGGCTACCGCGCAATCGGATACGTGCTGACGCGGTACAGCGGACTTGCTTATCTGCAAAGCCTGTACTTTGACAATGCGGATCCGGATGTCATCGGCACTATTCCGCTCGGCGATACGCTTTCGACTTCGGATCTGTTGATCGTTCCGCAGGGATCCGACGAGATCTATGAAGCGGAGATCCATGTCGTCTGGCTGCAGGACGGAAGCAAATTCCATCTGGAGTTTTACGACGAAGATCTGTTCGGCGAATACGACGTAGGCTTCCCGGTGTATTCGGAGGGGTTGTGTTATCTTGCCGCATTCCCCGTACCCGAGCGTGAGGGAAAGGCTTTTATTGGCTGGAGCGACAAAGACGGACGCATAATCGATGCGGTCACCTACTTTGATTTCTTCCCGGAAAAGCCGGACGCACAGACCATGGAGGATCGCGAATGGGATCGACCGATTCCGTGCCCGGTCTATGCGTGCTGGTCCGACGGAACCGGCGGACCGCCGCCTGTTACGCCTGCACCGTCGCCGGAAGAGGTAAAAATGTGCACCATCAGCGCCCTCGGCTGCTCAATCGTTGCCGGCGGAGAAACCGTGGATAGCGGCACAGCGGTTCCCGCAGGAACGGTTGTTACATGCATGGCATGGAGAAGAGCGTACCGAGGCATGTTTGTCATGACGCTGAACGAGACCGGACAGTCCGTGTCGAGCGGTACGATATACGGGACGGAGTATATCAAATACACGAAATACGGAGATGCAGAAATATGGGCTATGTTCTCGACGACATTTGTTGTGACCGGAGACGCCGTCATTAAGTTTATTGCGACGGGAGGATGATCCGTGATCAAAACGGGAGCTTTCCGACAGAGGAAAGCTCCTTTTTGCTGTCAAATCACATTTTTAAGCAAATCTTATTCGAAATACTTGCTTTTTTTGCCCGTTTGTTGTACGATAGCAAAGGAAAAAATATATTCTCAGGAGGTATATATTTATGGTAAGAGTTGCAATCAACGGTTTCGGCCGCATCGGCCGTCTCGCATTCCGTCAGATGTTCGGCGCAAAGGGATATAAGATCGTCGCGATCAACGACCTGACCAGCCCGGCGATGCTGGCACATCTTCTGAAGTACGACACCGCGCAGAAGGGTTACTGCGGCGTGATCGGCGAGAACAAGCACACCGTTACATCCAAGGAACCGGAGTTTGAAGAAGACGGCAAGACCGTGAAGGTCCCCGGCTCCATCACTGTGGACGGCAAGGAGATCACCATCTATGCCGAGCCGAAGGCGCAGAACCTGCCCTGGAAGAAGCTGCATGTCGACGTCGTGCTCGAGTGCACCGGCTTCTACACCAGCAAGGCAAAGGCGCAGGCGCACATTGACGCAGGCGCAAAGAAAGTCGTCATTTCCGCGCCGGCAGGCAACGATCTGCCCACCATCGTCTATAACGTCAACAACAACATCCTGACCAAGGAAGACAAGATCATCTCCGCGGCAAGCTGCACCACCAACTGCCTCGCGCCGATGACCAAGGCCCTGAATGACAACTTCCCGATCCAGGCGGGCATCATGACCACGGTCCATGCGTACACCGGCGACCAGATGATCCTCGACGGTCCGCACAAGAAGGGCGACCTGCAGCGTGCGCGCGCGGGCGCAGCGAACATCGTTCCGAACAGCACCGGTGCGGCGAAGGCGATCGGTCTCGTCATTCCGGAGCTCAACGGCAAGCTGATCGGCTCCGCACAGCGCGTCCCGGTCGCGACCGGCTCCACCACGATCCTCGTTGCGGTCGTCAAGGGCAAGGACGTCACCAAGGAAGCGGTCAACGCGGCAATGAAGGCGCAGTCGAGCGAATCCTTCGGCTACACCACCGAGAAGCTCGTTTCCTCCGACATCATCGGCATGACCTACGGCTCGCTGTTCGATGCGAACCAGACCATGGTCCAGAAGATCGACGACGACACCTATCAGGTGCAGGTCGTGTCCTGGTACGACAACGAGAACAGCTACACCTCGCAGATGGTCCGCACCATCAAGTATTTCGCAGAGCTTCAGTAAGCAGATTCACCGCCCGAAGGGAGATCCCCTTCGGGCGTTTTTTGCACAAATACCAAAAGGTGTGTCGGGAGAACCGTCCCCGTGACACTACACATGTTGAAGAATTAACTGGATTAGCTCTATTCTATGAGATATTTCAATGGCTTTTGCTATAATAAATATTTCATCGTGTCAAACGAATTGGAGGATTTGTGAAATGAAGCATTTAGCGATTATAATCATTACCATTGCTTTACTGTTTTCTTTATGTGGTTGCTCATTATTCAACGGTAGTACCCAATATATCGGGGAAAGGACAGATTTGTATAGGGTTGCTCTTTATAGCATACCACTTCCGAGAGGCATACACTCTATAACCATAGATAAAGATAGCATAGAAACAGATACATTTGGTCGATCGATGTTTTATATTCGTTTTCCAAAGGATGAATTCTATTCTTCAATACCAGACGTTGATTCGAACAGTTGGCTTGTCGCTGCATTTATTATCCAAAAAAGTGATGAAGAAAATATATATTATTATGAAGATGCATGCTTCACTTTCGGAAAAACAAGCAGAGCTAGCGTGTTTCCAAAATACGACGATATATTTGATCAGGAAGCGATTAAAACCTTAAAGGATCGAAATGACTGGGATCAACCACTACAAATAAGCAACTGTGTGACGCGACCCTATTCCAAAGGTAAAAAAGACTATTTCGGAATGGAGGATTTATTAACTTCTCCGAACGGAGTTGTAATTCAAAATGGATTGGAAAAATTTGTAAACAAAAAGACTGACAAAGCAGAAGGAACAGTAAACATTCTTCCGTTGGATACAGACACAAACAATATGCTCTATTATGCAACTTTTCAAGAGAACAAAGATGCTTCTACTGAAAGCTTTTTTATTATCGTAAACGCAGACTCGAATGACATAACTGCTGATAATATTCTTAAAGTTGAGACACTTGAATTTGGAGAATCATTGCACAAACTGAAAGAGAATAATGGTTGGGTGTTCTCTTCGGCGTCAAGGGCTGGTTAAGACGTTGTCAAGGGGACGGTTAGCGTGGGATGAATTCGATATTTCGTCCGCATTGTGTATATGTGTTCGCTCGCCTGGTGTCAGGGGGACGGTTCTCTTGACAACAGCCGATAGAAAACAAAAAGTGTCAGGAGAACCATCCCTCTGACATCCCTTAGTCACATATATTGTGTAGACTGGAATATATAGAAAGAGGAACTGACGTATGAGAAAAATTATTTTGTTTATCATTCTAATCATGATAATCGGATGCGTTGGATGCGGACATTACGGACTGACAAAGTTCTATGTGAACGATGAAACATCAACGGAATCATATGTACAATCGGTCACATTCCGTGAAAAAGGCGGAGTAGTTTTTCCAATGTCAAATGTTCTTGTGCTATTGGGCGCTGATTATATAGGAAATGACTTGCGGTTGAATGGTCAATACTTTATTTTCGACTATGAGCATCATATGGTATTCTTGGAAGACGAAACCGGTCGTTCAGAATATCTTCAAATGGATTATCCGAATCGGTATAAAAAGTGGAATAGTACAAACAGCTTGCTGCCTTCAGAGAATTGCCTTGATAACGACGAGAAGTACATTAGTTGGGGGACAAAAACAGTCATCATAGACGATCAAACACTGATTAATATACTCCGTGATATCGGGATCGAATTGCAAATTCATGTTGATGATAAGAACAACGTTGTGTATTTAGAGTGTCAAGACTAACTATTAAAAGTCAAGACCAAAATAGGTGAGTTTGAAAAGGTTGTCAGGAGAACCGTCCCCATGACAATCAAGTTTAAGAATAACCTTGGTATTGCGATAGACCTCATAGAAGGCTATACTGAAAGCGAAATACTTTGTGCATTAGGGAGGTAAAACATGGGAGCATGGGGAGTTGCGCTTTATTCGGACGACTATGCAATGGATGTGCGAGCGGATTATCGCGATGCGCTGAAATTTGGGAAAACCGACGAGGAAGCGTTAGAGGAAGTATTCAATAAAGATCTGCCGCCCGCCGGGAGCGAAGATGAAAATGTGTTTTGGTATGCACTTGCAGATACCATGTGGAACTACGGACGATTGACGCCGGAGGTAAAAGAAAAAGCGCTTTATTTTCTTGAAACTGTAACGGAAGATGATCGGTGGGATTCTGAAAAAACGTGGGAAAGAAGGAAGCAGGTGTTGTCCAAACTAAAAGAGAAATTATTGTCGGAGCAACCGGAAAGAAAAAGAGTAGCAAAGTACCCCGAATATCGGTGTCCATGGAATATGGGGGATGTATTCGCATACCGGTTTCGCAGTAAGTATAGCGAAGAGTACGGGATGAAAGATAAGTACATCGCTTTTCGCAAGATTACAGAGACCAACAATTGGCCGAACAGAATCGTACCGGTAGTGCAGATTTATCGTTGGACGGGAGATCAAGTACCTGCTTTGGACGAACTGAGAGACATGTCGGCTCTTTTGCTTAACAATGCTTGGCATACACCTGTATGGGCAAGGTATTTGATTGACTTGAACATCCATTCAAAACGAGAGTTGAAGGCACAAAACTATCAGTATATCGGCAATATTCAAGATAATCAATTGATTGAACCATCTGATAAAACGTACAATACAACCTTTGGAGGTAAAGCGACAAAACTATTTGAAAAAATATTTATCGACAGATATACCGTAATGAAAGACGGCATATGCGTTTTTCGGGATGACGTGTAATATTGGTAACAGGGGGACGGTTAGCGCGGGAAGAAATCGGAACTTCGAACGCATGATGTATATGCGTGCGCTATCCGGAACATGGTTGTTCTCCTGACAACCGAAACAAAGAGACAAAAGGCAGCAAGTGAGCATCAGACAAGCCGACGCCCGGGAGCGCATCCCGGGCATTTTTGTATATGAATTCCCGCAATTCGTGAAAAAACTCTTTTCTTTCCGCGGAAAAAATGATATTATATAAACTGCAAATGAATGTACCCAAAGGGAGGATTCAAAGATGGAAAACAACAACAAACGCAGGAAAAAGATCATTTCCGGCACCGCGAGCCTGAACCGCCGCGACGACAAGCCGGTTCAGACCAACGGTCCTGCGGGTCGGAAGGACGGCTATCAGGGAAGAAAGACGCAGGGCGGCGCAAAGCCCACAGGAAGCAGCGCGCCGAGCGGCAATATCTTCTCAATGTTCGGCGGCGCGCAGAACCAGAGCTCGCAGAGCCAGAACACGCAGAATACGCAGAGCCAGTTCACCGAGCAGCAGGAACCGCAGGGGCAGAACGTGTTCAGCACCCTCGGCGGTGCAGGCGCGACCGGCGGCGCAAGCCGCGGCGGCAAACTCGGCAAGATCGTGCTGATCATTCTTGCTGTCGTCCTGATCATCGCCCTCGCATCCTGCGTCTTCGGCGGATGCGGCGGCTGCGGCGGATGCGGCAGCATGTGCTCGTCGCTGACCGACGTGATCGATATGCAGAGCGGCATCACGCAGAACGAAGGCAATTCCGGCTATTCACAGAGCGGCATTACGCAGAACGAAGGCAGCTCCTGGTATTCGCAGAGCGGCGGAAACGACTATACGCAGGACATCGGCGGCAGCGAAACGATCCCGGACGACTCCGTGCAGCAGGGCTACGCGTCCGACCTCCTTGCGCAGCTGTTCGGAAGCAGCAGCGAGGACCCGTTTGACGCGACGGACAACAATGCGCCTTCGGCGGTTTCCGCGAGTACGTCCTCCGATACGGTCAGCGAAGCCGTATCGAACAAAGCGCGCGATCGCTATACCACGATCAAGGGCAAAGGAAAGGACACCGTTACGCTGATGGTCTATCTCTGCGGCAGCGACCTCGAGAGCGAGCACAGCATGGCAACGGCGGACCTCAACGAGATGCTGCATGCGAATCTGAACGACGACAAGGTCAACATCATCGTTGAGACCGGCGGCGCAAAGAAATGGAACAACTCGGTCATTTCGAACAAGACGAATCAGCGCTACCGCGTCACAAGCCGCGGGCTGCAGATCCTTGACAAGAACGTCGGCAAGAAGAGCATGGTCGACCCGAACACGCTCGTCGATTTCATTCAGTACTGTGCAAAGAACTACCCGGCGAACCGCTACATGCTGATCCTGTGGGACCACGGCGGCGGCGCGATCTCCGGCTACGGCTACGACCAGACGGCATCCGGCACGATGACGCTCGACAAGATCAATTCCGCGCTGAAGAAGGGCGGCGTCAAGTTCGATTTCGTGGGCTTTGACGCGTGCCTGATGGCGACGCTCGAAACCGCGATCGTCACGGAGCCCTATGCGGATTATCTGATCGCGTCCGAGGAAGCGGAGCCCGGCACAGGCTGGTACTATACGAACTGGCTTTCCGCACTTTCCAATAACACCTCGATCAAGACGACGGAGCTCGCAAAGACGCTGATCGACGACTTTACCGACGTCAGCAGAAAGAACTATCCCGGCTGCAACACGACGCTGTCGATCGTCGACCTCGCGGAGTTTGCAGGCACGGTCCCGGAAGCGTTCGACGAGTTTTCCGGCGAGATCGGCAAGATGCTCGACGACAAGGAGTATAAGACCGTTGCGGACGCCCGTGCCGACGCGCGTGAGTTCGGTGTTTCCTCGAAGGTCAATCACATCGACGTCATCGACTTTGCGACCCGCATCGGCAGCAGCAAGGCGAACGCGCTCGCAAAGGCGCTCAAGGGCTGCGTGAAGTACAACCGCACGTCCGTCTCCATGAAGAATTCGAACGGACTTTCGATCTACTTCCCGTACTCGAGCTTCAAGAGCATGAATTCTGCGGTCGCGCTGTACAACAGCATCGGCGTATCCGGCGAGTATTCCAAGTGCATCAAGAGCTTTGCAAGCCTTGCCGCGGGCGGTCAGATCGCAACGGGCGGCACGACGAGCTCTCCGTTCGGTTCGCTGTTCGGCGGATATGACTCCATGCCGTCGTCCTCCTCGGGCGATATGCTTTCCACGCTGCTCGGCGGCTACCTCGGCGGTTCCGGCAGCAACGATTCGCTGTCCTCGCTGTTCGGCGGGTCCGAATCGCTGTACGGCGGCTCGTCGTCCGGCGGCGCAATGGACTTTTTAGGCGGCATCCTCGGCGGCGGTTCTTCGGGCTGGTTCGATTCCGGCAGAGCACTTGCGAACAAGGACTACTATGAGCAGAACAGCCTGACCGTCGCGGACATGGAGCTCACCGAAAAGAACGACGAATACGTCCTCGAGCTGAGCAAGGAGAAGTGGGATCTCGTGAAGTCGATCCGCATCAACGTCTTCGCCAAGGAGGGCGATCATTACGTCGACCTCGGCATGGACAACGCGGATATCCTCGACGCGAACGGCGAGGGCATGCGCAACACGGACGGCGATCTCCGCATCAAGTTCGACAATGCATGGCTCACCGTGAACAAGCAGCCGGTCGCGTACTACTTCATGCAGCACGTCGAAGACGGCAAGAACTGGGCGGAGGTCGGCTACGTTCCGATCCTTCTGAACGGCGAGCGTTACTATATGTTCATCGTGTTCGACAACGAGATCGAGGATCACGAATACGGCTATGTCGCAGGCGTGCAGCCGGTCTATGACGAATCCGAAACGCCGACGCTGTCCAAGGGCTTCATCCAGCTGAAGGCGGGGGACAAGATCGACTTCATCTTCGACTGCTACGGCGCGGACGGTTCCTATCAGAACAGCTACATCTACGGCAAGCAGATCGTTGTGAAGAATGCGCTTGAGGTCGGCTATATGGACCTCGGCGGTCTTGAATGCGAGGTCACCTACTGCCTCACGGACATCTACGGCAACGAATTCTGGACGGAAGCAATTACATTCGAATAAGAACGAAGGACTGCGCTCGGGGAAACACCCCGGGCGCTGTTTTTTTGTAAAAAAGTAAACAGAAAATGAACAAAAACTATTGCGAACGCAACACAAACGTACTAAAATATATTATGTGTGAAAGTGGAAGATCATCCACGTGACTGAAAAAGGGAGGGTAGTTTCGGAATGAAGCAAATGAATCGTAAACTGCTGTCGGTTCTGCTTGCGCTGCTGATGGTGCTGAGCCTTGTGCCGACGATCTTTGCGCCGAAGGCAGCGGTCGCGGATGCGCAGCCGATCGATCAGGCGATCGTACAGGGCGGCGCGATCCTGCACTGCTTCGACTGGTCGTTTGACGAGATCAGAGCTGCGCTGCCGGACATCAAGGCGGCGGGCTACGCAGCCGTACAGACTTCGCCGGTACAGCCGCCGAAGGACTACAACGCCTCGTGGAACGACACCGGCGGAAACTGGTGGAAGCTCTATCAGCCGCTGGACTTCTGCGTCGTGGGCGAGAACGGCTCGTGGCTGGGCTCCAAGGCGGACCTGACCGCGCTCTGCAACGCGGCGGCGGATGAGGGCATCTACGTCATCGTTGACGTCGTTGCAAACCACACCGCAAACGTCACCGGCGGCGGTTATACCGTAAACGGCACCTACAACGTCAGCGATCAGGTTGCGGAGCGTCTGCAGGATCCGGACGGCAGCAAGGGCCTGTATCACACGAGTGAGAACGGCACGAACGACGACAGCCGGTACACCATGACGCAGTACCACCTTTCGATGCCGGACCTGAACACCGGAAGCCGCGACGTGCAGAACATGGTGCTGGATTTCCTCAAGGAGTGCGTGGACTGCGGCGTCGACGGCTTCCGCTTTGACGCGGCAAAGCACATCGAGCTCCCCGGCGACGAGGGCTGCGGCAGCGACTTCTGGCCGTACATCCTGAACGGCGTACGCGACTATGCGGGCGCAAACAACCTGTATATCTACGGCGAATCGCTGAGCGGCTCCGGCTCCGATGCGTGGGTCAACGAGTTCATCACCTACATGGGCCTTACCGACAGCCAGGCGGGCAACTCGGCGCGCGGCGCGGTCGTCGATCAGAACGCCGGACTTCTGGCGGTTTCCGATTATACCCGCGGCAATTCGCCGAAGGATTACGTCATCTGGGCGGAATCGCACGACACCTATGAGGACGGCGGTTCGACCGGCGTTTCCTCCGCAAAGATCGTCAAGACGTGGGGCATCGTCGGCGCAAGAGCCGATTCCACCGCTCTGTTCCTTGCAAGACCGAACGAGCGCATGGGCGTTGCAAGCTCCGATACGTCCTGGAAATCCCCGGCGGTCGCGGCGGTCAACGCGTTCAAGAACCATTACGACGGCAAGGGCGAATGGCTGTCCCATGATCAGGACGCCAAGATCACCTGGATCGAGCGCGGCACGCAGGGGCAGTCCGGTGCGGGCGTTTCGATTGTGAAGCTCGACGGCGCGGGCTGGGTCGATCTTGAAGCGCATCTGATGAGCGACGGCGTCTATAAGGATTCGGTCACCGGCAATACCTTCGGCGTGCAGAACGGCAGGATCTTCGGCAACGTCGGTCCGACGGGCGTTGCGGTCGTCTATGAAACCACCTCCGGCGAGATGCCGACGCCTCCGGCGTCCATCACACGGACGCTCTACCTGCGGCCCAACAGCAACTGGAAGCAGGACGGCGCGCGCTTTGCGGTCTATGCGTTCGGCAACGGCGACCACTGGTACAGCATGAGCGCGGTCGACGGCGAGGACGGACTCTGGTCCGCCGAAATCTCCTCGTCTTATCCGAGCGTCATCTTCTGCCGCATGAACCCGGCAACTACGGACAACAACTGGAATAACAAGTGGAACCAGACGGGCGACCTTACGGTCCCGTCCGATAAGAACCTGTTCACGCTCGAGGAGGGCGTCTGGGACAGCGCGACGACCACATGGAGCGCGTACGGCGACGTCGGCGGCGGCGACGATCCGACTGTCACCGAGGACGAGGGCTACTACCTTGCCGGCACAATGAACGGCTGGTCGGTGATGCCTGAGTTCAAGATGACGAGAACCGGCGCTTCGACCGAGGAGTACATGATCGAAGTTCCGCTGATGCGGACGAGCAAGCCGTATCACAGCCAGTTCAAGATCGTCTATTCGCCGGACGGCATCACGGATCAGACCTGGTTCCCGAGCGGCTTCGACAACAACTACGGCGATTATACGGGCGAGATTCCGCAAAGCGGCGTCTATACCGTCTACTTCCGTCCGAACTATGACGGCGGCGACGGCTGGCACGACGGCTGCATCTACGCGGAGCGCACGAAGTTCTTCGTGACCGTCAACGATACAGACAAGAACGGCACCGTCACGGTCGATAAGGACGTTGCGGCAGCGGGCGAGATCGTCACGGTCACGGTCACGCCGAACGAGGGCTACGAGCTCGACACGCTCGTCTATATGTGCGAGACCGGCTTCAACACCGGCGAGTTCGATATCACAGAGATCGAAGGCAATACCTTCGAGATGCCCGCCGAGAACGCCGCGGTCAAGGCGACGTTCATCGAAGAAGGCGCAGTTTCGCTTGCAGACGGCTACTATCTCGTTCCGGATTCCGATCCGACGGTCGAAAATATCAATCCGGCGCACAGGCTGACGCTGTTTACCGACCTCGATCAGGAAGGACATGTCTTCAACTACTTTACGAACTATGCCGTAACCGGCAATTTCGGCGAGAACAAATACCGGATCGTAAAGGTCGAGGGCAATGCGATCGTGCCCTTTGATCTGGGTCAGGAAGCACTCACCGTCACGACGACCGGTGTGACCGAAACCGTATACCTGGCGACGGAATCGGCGGGACAGTATACATGGATCCACGATTACGGCACCGGCGTTTCCGCTCTCTCCGGATATTATCTGAATATCGGCAACAGTCCGGTTCCGGACATCACCGCGGATTATGCCTTTGAGGAGACCGAAACGGCAGGACTGTATCTGTTCGAGGGTATCTTGTACGGCTCCGATATTTTCGTATGCAGGCTCGAGAACGGTCGCTGCGTTGCGCGTTATCCGGCAGGCAGCTACATGGATTCGACTGAGGTTGCGCAGAATCTGGGCGCTGAACAGTTCAATTCGGGATTCTACAGACTGACGCGCGTCTGGTTCCGTCCGGACGGACAGGGTGCGCCCGTAGGTACCGACTACTACGGCGATTACGGAAAATGGTTCCACGGCTACTTCATGTATGAAGTACTGAACAGGGTCATGATCAATGAATCGGAGCACGGCACGGTCACAGCGGACAAGATGACCGCCGAAGAAGGCGAAACCGTTACGCTGACGATCACGCCGGACCCGGGCTACGAACTGGATACGCTGACTGTTGTGAACGATTACAACGAAACGGTCGAAGTAACGGACAACACCTTTGAGATGACGATCTGGGAGGCCAAGGTCACCGCGACGTTCAAGGAAGCGGCGGTCGCCGAGCCGGCGTTCAAGACGCAGTCGCTGACGCTCGACGGCAGCATCGGCGTGAACTTCTATATGGATCTTTCGATGCTTTCCGCGGAGGATCTTGCGGACGCCGATAAGACCTATATGACGTTCGATATCTCCGGCAAGGGCACGGTGTCAAGTGATCCGGTCCCGGTCAGCGAAACCCAGATGAACAGCAAGGGCACGTATTACGGCTTCTCCTGCTATGTGAACGCGATCCAGATGGCGGACACGATCACCGCAACGTTCCACTACGGCAACGGTCAGACGATCGAAAAGCAATACTCGATCATGCAGTATTACGAGGCTTTCAAGGAGCATGCGGACGAGTATACCGAGCAGACGAAAGACCTTGTCCGCGCGCTTGTATGCTACGGCTACTGTACGCAGGAGTATCTTACGGAAGCGAAGAACCTGCCGCTGGGCTACGACGAGGCATCGTATGCGCCGATCGTACTGCCGGGGGAACTCGCGGAGATGGTCGCCAGTTATGATTATGCCACCATCGCGGATATGATCGAAGAGGACAGCCTGTTGTTCAAAATCAACAATATGAACGATGAGAACATCAAAGGCATTTCGTTCATGCTCGCGCTCGACAGCGAAACGAAGATGACGGTGACCTTTAAGCCCGATCCGAGCTATACGGGCATTGCGACTTGCAGGATCGACAATACAAATGAAGTCGAGATGCAGAAGGCTCGCGGCAGATTCGTTGCGGAGCTGCCGAACATCCCGGCGCATAAGCTCGGAGAAATGCACCTCATCTGGGTATTCACCGACGACAACTGCTATGCGCAGGTTAGTACCGAATCCACGATGATCGATGCGTCCCCGATGTCGTACGTGTATCTGATGCTGACGAGGACAGGCGCCACAGAGAATGAGAAGAACTGCGGCGCGGCCATCTATACCTACTGGAAGGCGGCGCAGGCGTACATAGGCGAATAGTTAACCCGACAGACCGAAAGAGCGAAGCCGTTTGGCTTCGCTCTTTTTCGCGCAAACAGATCGCGCGTCAGGTCGCGCGCGATCTGCCTATGTAACGAAGTGGTGAGTCCCCTGCAAAATATGAAACCCGTAGGGGAAGATCGCATCTTCCCGTTCCGCAGTTGTGAAGCATGGCGGGCGGATCATATCCGCCCCTACGGTCCGCCGGAGTGATTCCTGCCTTCCCCTCCGAGGGGAAGGTGGCGAAGCGTGAGCAGAGCCGAATGAGGTGGACACGCAGAAAAGCGGAACGCTTTTCGCGGATCAATGAATCGGCGGGAGGTCGGGGGCGACCTCCCTGCAAAACATGAAACCCGTAGGGGAAGATCGCATCTTCCCGTTCCGCAGTTGCGATGCCTCGGCGGGCGGATGATATCCGCCCCTACGGTCCGCCGGAGTGATTCCTGCCTTCCCCTTGCGGGGAAGAGATGGCGTCACGCGGATGATGGGGATAGCGTTGTAGGGGACGCCGACCCCGACGTCCCGTTCGCGGAGCCGTGAATTGCGCTTTGCTTATAACGTTGCGGGGATGGGGGATAAGAGAGGTCAGACCGTGATCGCGCTCTGCGAATCGCGGTGCAGATCGCGGTTCAGCGCATAGGCGTAGAGATCGGTGGACAGCGCGTCGATCGCAAGCGACGCCCGCGCGATCTCCGAGCAGTTCGAGAGGTCCGAATGTCGCAGAATGACCGGCGCTTCCGCATGGCTTGCCATCGCCGCAAGCAGACCTCTGCCGATCCGCTTCAGCCCGAGCACATGCAGATACAGATCTCCGATGCTGTCGCCGAGCGCGTCGGTCATGCCGGTGGGGATGTGCAGCAGCGCCGAGACCAGAATGCGCTTGCACCGCGCAAGCGTATAGCGCTTGGACTTCATGAGATCGAGCAGCGACGGAAGGTCGGTCGCCTGACGCGCGGCGCGGTACAGAACCTGTTCAAACCCTTCCGCAACGTCGGGAAGCGCTTTAAGCTCCTCAAGGCTCATCGTGCGCAGACGGTACAGAAGCATCGTGCCGAAGCGGTCGAAGGTCACCGGGAACTGCTCGTCGAACCGCATCGCCGCCGCAACGCTCATCGGCATGGTATCGTAAACCGATTCGTCGCCGCCCAGAAGCGCTTCGCGGATCGCCGTGGCGCTACTGAGCTTTCCGGTCAGCACAGTGCTGTTATATTTGTTTCCGATCCGTTGGATCGGCAGCGGACGGATCTCCGGCGCAAAGCGGCGGATGGATTTCAGGTACTCCACGGCAAGGATATTGTTCGGCTGCTGCAGGATCGCAAGCTCGTCTTCGGGAACGCCGAGATCCGCGAGCGCGTCGTACTGCGCGCGGGGGAAGGACTTGCCCTGCTTGAGGTGGTGGAGGAGATAGACCCTGAGGTTTGCGGGCTCGCGGTCCAGAAGATCCGCCAGGTGGTAGAGCGCGTTCACGTCCTCGGTCTCCACGCCGAACGCAAGATCGGTCACCACGCCGGTTGCGGCAAGCGTTTTCACCGCGCCTTCGGCAAAGCGCTCCGCGCTCGCGACTGCGTAGACCGTCGGGATCTCGACGACGACGTCCGCGCCGCCCATGACCGCCCATTCCGCACGGGTGAACTTGTCGGAGCATGCGGGCTCGCCGCGCTGCACGAAATTGCCGGACATGGCGACGATGCAGAATTCGGAATCTGCCTGCTTTTTGGATTCCTCCATGTGATAGATGTGTCCGTTGTGCAGCGGGTTGTACTCCGCGATGATCCCCACGACGCGCATGAAAGCCTCCTCCTTGCCAAAATGCAAAAATATATCTAAAACAAGTATATCATTTTTTGCGCAGATGTGTTAGAATAAATTGTAAATCTATTTTGGAGGATTTTGTTATGTCGTTGATGGAACAGATCAAGGCAAAGGCAAAGGCGGATGTGAAGCGCATCCTGCTGCCCGAAGGAACCGAAGAACGCACCGTGCAGGCGGCAGCACGCATCACGGCGGAAGGCATTGCAAAGGTCACGCTGTTCGGCAAGCGCGAAGAGATCGAAGCGGTTGCGAAGAAGTTCGACGTATCGCTCGAAGGCATCGACACGATCGATCCCGAAACGCATCCGGATTATCAGCTCTATGTCGACCGTTTCTATGAGATGCGCAAGGCAAAGGGCGTCACGCCCGAAAAGGCTGCCGACATGATCAAGAACCCGCTGTTCTTTGCGGCGATGATGATCAAGGACGGCAAGGGCGACGGCTTCGTTTCCGGCGCGATCAACACCACGGGCAACACGCTCCGTCCGGGTCTGCAGATCATCAAGATGAAGCCCGGCATCAACACGGTTTCGAGCTTCTTCATCATGGAGATCCCGAACAAGGCATACGGCGACGACGGTCTGATGATCTTTGCGGACTGCGCGGTCAACATCGACCCGACGTCCGAACAGCTTGCCGAGATCGCGATCTCGTCCGCGGCGAGCGCAAAGGCGCTTTGCGGCATGGACGCGCGCATCGCGATGCTGTCGTTCTCCACGAAGGGCAGCGCAAAGCACGACAACGTTGATAAGGTCCGCATCGCGACCGAGATGGTCCACGAGCGCGCACCGGAGCTGATGGTCGACGGCGAACTGCAGGCGGACGCCGCGCTCGTCGAAAAGGTCGGTCAGCTCAAGAGCCCCGGAAGCCCCGTTGCCGGCAAGGCAAACGTTCTCGTCTTCCCGGACCTGCAGGCTGGCAACATCGGCTACAAGCTCGTCCAGCGTCTCGCCGGCGCGGAAGCGATCGGTCCGATCTGCCAGGGCTTCGCAGCGCCGATCAACGACCTGAGCCGCGGCTGCAGCATCGAGGATATCGTTTCCGTTGTGGCGATCACGGCGGTACAGGCACAGAACATGTAACGGAGGAAAAGCAATGAGATCCATTCTTGTTATCAACGCAGGCAGCTCGTCATTGAAATATCAGCTCATCGACATCGACACCGAGAGCGTCCTTGCAAAGGGTCTTTGCGAGCGCATCGGCATCGACGGCAAGCTGACCTATAAGCCGACGAACGGCGAAAAGCTCGAAAAGGATGCCGCAATGCCGACGCACCAGGAAGCGATCGCGATGGTGCTCGACGTGCTCGTCGATCCGAAGATCGGCGTCATCAAGGATATGGCGTCCATCGTGGCGGTGGGCCACCGCGTCGTCCACGGCGGCACGAAGTTCACCAAGTCCGTGCTGATCGACGACGAGGTCATCAAGATGATCGAAGCGTGCACGCCGCTTGCGCCGCTGCACAATCCCGCAAACCTCATGGGCATCAACGCATGCCGCGCCGTCATGCCGGAGACGCCGATGGTCGCCGTGTTCGACACCGCGTGGGGCATGAGCATGGAGCCGAAGAACTACATCTACGCGCTGCCGTATGAGGTCTATGAAAAGTATCAGGTCCGCCGTTACGGCTTCCACGGCACGTCGCACATGTTCGTCACCGGCGAAGCGATCAAGCGCCTCGGCCGCGAGGGCGATCCCGACGTCCGCGTGATCACCTGCCACCTCGGCAACGGCTCGTCCGTCAGCTGCTCGAAGGGCGGCAAGTGCGTCAACACCTCCATGGGTCTCACGCCGCTCGAAGGTCTCCCGATGGGCACGCGCTGCGGCAGCATCGACCCGGCGATCGTTCCGTTCCTGATGAAGGCGATGGACACCACCGCGAAGGATGTCGACACGATGATGAACAAGAAGAGCGGCATGCTCGGCATTTCCGGCGTGTCCAGCGACTTCCGCGATCTGTGGGCGGCAAAGAACGAGGGCAACGAACGCGCCGCGCTCGCGCTCGACATGTTTGCGCAGGGCGTCAAGCGTCTGATCGGCGGCTACTCCGCCGAGATGGACGGCGTGGACTGCATCGTCTTCACGGCAGGCGTCGGCGAGAACGACGCGGCAACGCGCGAGCTGATCATGAAGAACATGGACTACCTCGGCATCGACTTCGATTTCGAACTGAACCGCACCGCGCCGCGCGGCAAAGAGGTCGTTCTTTCGAAGCCCGGCTCCAAGGTCACCGTCATGGTTCTGCCGACCGACGAAGAGCTTGCGATTGCAAGAGATACCGCAGCGATCGCGCTGTAAGAATACCCCGGGGCTGCGGATTTGCTTCCGCAGCCCTTTTTATGCCGTATGCGATATGTAATACCGAAAAACACGGACGTTTCCGACGCCGTTATTGGGGATATCCGGACCCGCTTCGGATTCACGCGCGCGTTTGCCGCAATGCTTGCGCGGCGCGGGCTCATTGACGACGCGGCGATCGAAGCATATCTGCATCCCGAAGCGCAGGACCTTCCCGATCCGTTTGCCTTTTCTGACATGCGGCGCGCGGTCGATCGCATTCAAAGTGCGATCCGAAACGGCGAACGTATCTGCGTTTACGGCGATTACGACACCGACGGTGTGTGCGCCGTTTCGATCCTTTTCGACGCGCTGAAACGTCTCGGCGCATGCGCGGATTATCTGCTGCCGAGCCGGTTTGCAGAGGGCTACGGGCTGAATAAAAACGCCGTCGACGCGATGCACCGGGACGGCGTAAAGCTGATTGTCACGGTGGACAACGGGATTTCCGCGCATGCGGAGATCGCGTATGCGGCTTCTTTCGGCATGGATACGGTCGTGACCGATCATCACCGCTGTCATGAGACGCTGCCGGATGCCGAAGCGGTCGTCTGCGCAACCAGGACCGATCAGGATCCCGCGCTCGGCTGCCTTTGCGGCGCTGCCGTCGCCATGATGCTCGCGCTCGGTCTGGGGCTGTCGATCGGCAGATATCTCCCGGTCGCCGCGCTTGCGACGATGGCGGACGTGGTTCCGCTGAACGCGCCGAACCGCGCGATCGTGAAAAAGGGGATGCCGCTCATTCCGTCGCATCCGGGGCTCAAAGCGCTTCTGGACGCCGCAGGAGTGGAAGGCGTCGCGGGGGAAAGCACACTCTCGTTTGTGCTGGCGCCGCGCATCAACGCCGCAGGCCGCATGGGAGACGCCACACGCGCGGTGCGTCTGATCCTTTCCGAAGACGGGGAGGAACGGCAGACGCTTGCGGCGGAGCTGGAAAGCGAAAACGTCCGCCGCCGTGCGGAGGAACAGCGTATCTTCCGGGAGGCGGTCGCCGGGGTCAGAGACACGTCTCCGCGGATCCTCGTGCTGTGCGGCACGGATTGGAATCCGGGCGTGACCGGCATCGTTGCGTCCAGACTTCTGGAACAGTATCACTGTCCGGTGCTTCTGTTCACCGAGGCGAACGGGTATTACGTCGGATCGGGACGCAGCGTGCCGTCCGTGGATCTGTTCGCGCTGCTGACGCGGCACAAGGAGCTTTTCGCGCGGTTCGGCGGACATCGGCTTGCCGCGGGCGCGACGATCGAAAAGGAACGCTTTGAAACGGTTGCCGATGCGCTGTCGGAGGATCTTCGGAACCTGTTTCCGCTCGGACTTCCCGAGGAGGAATGCGTTGTCGAGGACCGGCTTTCGGTTTCCGAGATCACGCCGGCGTTTGCGCGGGAGCTCACGTATCTTGCGCCGTTCGGAGAAGGAAACCGCGCGCCGCTGTTTCGGATCGACGGAACGCTGTCCGACGTGCGCACGATGGGGCACGAAGGCGCGCATCTCGGCGCAAAGCTTTCCGACGGCAACGCCGCGGTCCGGATCGTTTCATTCGGGAACGGCGATCGTTTTGCGGACTGGTCGTCCGTTTCAAAGGTGCAGGCGTACGCATCAATCGAGCTCGGAAGCTACAGGGGCAGACCGGAGGTATCGGTGCGGACGGAAGCGGTCGAAGTGCCGGTCGGCGAACCGCTGCGGGACGCGGTCAACCGCTGCATCCGGTCCCTCGGGTACGGCGCGCCGCTGCCGGAGGAGGACGTGCTGGCGAGGCTCCCGAAGGTGCCGGAAACAGAGATCCGCGCGATCTTCCGGGCAATTCAGCGACGGCTGAAAAACGGCGCGGCGATCGAATGCCTTTCGGAACGCGAGCGCACCGCGCTGCTGCCGCTTCTGGAAATCGGTGTCGTACGATGTGTGGGCGGCGTCTTTTACGCAGAAACGGTGCAGGAAAAGAAACAAATTCAAAATGCCCTCTTGTACCGGACGGTATGTTTGGAGTAAAATAGAATGGTTCGATGAGAAAGGAGAACGCAGATGGAGGAACGGCTGATCGCAAGATTTACGGAACGATTCGGTCCCGAGCAGGGGAAAACGCTCGCGGAGGCGGTATCGTTTGCTTCACGCGTGCACTGCAATCAGAAGCGGGACGACGGCACGCCGTTTGTGACCCACCCCCTGACCGTTGCGTCCTATCTCCTTGACATGGGCATGGATGCGCCGACCGTGATCGCGGGCGTGCTGCACGACACCGTAGAGGACGGCGACAACGTGCAGATCGAGGATATCGAGAAGATGTTCGGCAAGGAGATCGCGTTTCTGGTCGACGGCGTCACCAAGCTCACCAAATCCGGAAAGCAGACCTACGTCACGAAAAAACAGGAGCAGACGGAAAACCTCCGCAAGCTGTTCCTTGCGATCGCGGAGGACGTCCGCGTCGTCATCATCAAGCTTGCCGACCGTCTGCACAACATGCGCACGATCGACGTCTGCTCGCCGGCAAAGCAGATCAAGAAGTCCCGCGAAACGCTGGAGGTCTATGCGCCGCTTGCGCACCGCTTCGGCATGGGCGCGATCCGCAGCGAGCTTGAGGATCTGTCGTTCAAGTACCTGATGCCCGAAGAATACGAGAACATCAAGGCGCAGGTCGACGTGCAGCAGAAGGAGCGGTTGGAGCTTCTTTCGAGCGCCATGGAAAAAATGAAGGTGCTTTTGAAAGAAGCGAACATCGAAGGCAGCATTTCCGGGCGTCCGAAGCATCTGTATTCCTCTTACCGCAAGATGCAGCGCAACAACTGCACGCTGCACGAGCTGTACGACCTGATCGCGATCCGCATCATCGTGGACACGGTCACGGATTGCTACGCCGCGCTGGGCGTCATCCACGCGACGTGGAAGCCGCTGCCCGGACGGTTCAAGGATTATATCGCCATGCCGAAGCCGAACCTGTACCGCTCGCTGCACACGACGGTCATGGACGAAAAGGGCATTCCGTTCGAAGTGCAGATCCGCACGAAAGAGATGCACGCGACGGCGGAATACGGCATCGCGGCGCACTGGATGTACAAAGAGGGACGCCAGTCCATGACGGAGCTTGACCGAAAGACTTCCTGGCTCCGGCAGGTGCTCGAGGCGGAGGAGAATTCCGAGGACAGCAAGGAATTCGTCGACAATATCCTGAAGGACTTCCTCGGCGAATACGTCTTCGTGCTGACGCCGCGCGGCGAGATCATCGACCTGCCGGTCGGCTCGACGCCGCTGGACTTTGCCTACCGCATCCACACGAACGTCGGACATCACTGCCAGCACGCCCGCGTCAACGGCAACGTCGTGCGGCTCGATTATAAGCTGAAAACGAACGACGTCGTTGAGATCATCACGTCCAATTCGCAGGCGGGACCGAGCCGCGACTGGCTGTCGATCGTCAAGACGCAGACGGCGAAGAACAAGATCCGGCAATGGTTCAAGCATGAGAACCGCGAGGAGAACATCCAGCGCGGCCGTGAAATGCTTGAGGAAACCGCAAAGCGGCATGCGCAGAGCCTTGCGATCCTGATGAAGCCGGAAT
>CAMPAN010000002.1 GCA_946631895.1 uncultured Clostridia bacterium | reverse complement strand
TCCAGATCCCGTATTCGCTGAACGGCGACACGCTCCAGCTTCAGGTGCCCATCGGGCAGGGAAAAAAGGATTTTCTGGTCTTTGAACGCGGCGAATAACCCTTTTGTCACGGAGACGATCGGAACGCTGCGCACGAATACCGCCCGACGCGCGGAACGCCGCGGTTCTGGTTGCGCGGGGAAAGAAAGCATGCTATAATAAAAAGACAGGCTGTCGGAAAGGCGGACAGAATCTGCGCTTTTCGCACCGGGCTATACCGATGTATGCGACAGTCTGTGCGGGCGTTTGCCTGATTACCCCTCCCCCGTCCGGGGCGTGGGGAAATATCATTTTCGGAAAGGAACGGATATGTATCTGATCGTCGGACTCGGCAATCCCGGGCTGAGCTACAAAAAAACACGGCACAACGCAGGCTTTCAGGCGCTGGACGCGCTTGCGGAAAAGCTGGATATCCGCGTGAAAACCAAGGGCTTTTCCGCGCTGTACGGCGAGGGTCGCATCGGAAACGAACGCGTGATCCTCTGCAAGCCGCAGACCTATATGAATCTTTCGGGCGACGCCGTTCAGCAGCTTCTTCACTTCTATAAGCTAGAACCGGAAAAACTCATCGTGCTCTACGACGACATCGACCTGCCCACCGGCAGCCTCCGCATCCGCGAAAAAGGCTCCGCCGGCACGCACAACGGTATGCGTTCGATCATCGCCTGCATCCATTCCGAGAACTTTGCGCGCATCCGCATCGGCGTCGGCAAGGACGAATCGGTACTTTTGCGCGATTACGTTCTGAAGCGTCCTTCAAAGGAGGAGCAGAAAACGCTGGAAGAGGTGTACGCAAACGCCGCGGACGCCGCCGCGCTGATCGTGTCCGGCAGCATCGGCGAAGCGCAGATGAAGTACAACAAGAAGCACGAGCAAAACCGTTCCGTCTCGATCGACGGGCACAAGGATGAAGTCTGATTGGTGCGATTTTGCACCATAACCAACGTATGAAAGAGCTTTTACGCGCGGTCGCAAACGATCCGGGCTATCGACAACTGCATGCTGCATTGGAAAACGGTGACGGAACGGTCGCCGTCTTCGGACTTTCGGAGGCGCACCGTCCCGCGGTGAATGCCGCGCTTTCGGAGGAGCGGACGGTCGTGTGGGTCGTGCCGACGCCTGCGGAAGCGATGCGGCTTTTTGAGCTGCAGCGCGCATATCGCCCCGATACCGGGCTGTTTTTGCCGCGCGAGCTGCCGCTCGTTCACCTCGAAACGGTTTCCGCCGAACGCCGGAGCGATCGCCTTTCGGTGCTTTCGCGCCTTGCGCTTTCCGTGCCGTCGCTGATCGTCACCTGTCCGGAAGCGCTGATGGAACGGCTTGTACCGCATGAGACATTTTTGTCGCAGATCGTGCGTGTGTCCGTCGGCGATACGGTCGATCCGCGTACGCTTGCCGCACAGCTTGCGGACGCCGGCTATGAGCGAACGGCGGAGATCGAGGGGCCGGGGCAGTTTGCGTCCCGCGGGGACATCCTGGACGTCTATCCCCCGCAGGCGGCGTATCCGTACCGCATTGAGTTTTACGGCGACGACGTGGATCAGATGCGCATCTTCGATCCGCTGACGCAGCGCAGCGTCGAACAGGTCGATTCCGCCGTGCTGCCGCCCGCCTTTGAAACGCCGCAGACCGCCGAAGCGATGGCGCGGGCGCTGCGGCTCTTAAAGAACGCGCAGGGCTTTGACGCGCAGCGCGAATCGTGGAAGGAACGACGGCCGTGCATCGGCGCGGACGTGCTCGTTCCGCTTCTGTACCCCGTCACCGAAACGCTTCCGGACTATCTGCCGGACGGCAGCATAATCCTTTTGAACGATCCCGGACGCATTGCGGACGAAGCGAGAGCCGCCGAACTGGTCTTTTCCGAAACCGTTGCGGCGACGCTGGAGCGCGGCGAAGGGCATCCCTCGCAGGGAAAACTGCTCTGCGCGGCGGACGCGATCATGCGGCGGCTCGATACGCGGCATACCGCGGCGTACTACGCGCTGTTCCGTCCCTACGCAAACTACCGCCACCATGCGCGCGTCAGCTTCACGGCGGAACCCGCGCCCGCGTACCTGAACGATTCCGCGCAGTTTCTGACCGAGCTGAATCAGCTTCTCGGCTCGCGCGAGGCGGTGCTTTTGTACGTCGGGGAAGCGCGGGACCGCATGCGCGACGTGCTGCGCGACAGCGATCTTCCGATCGCGTATGCCGAAACGCTGACCCGCCCGCCGGCGCGCGGCGAAGCGCTGGTGCTTTCCGAAACGCTGCCGCAGGGCTTTGCGTTCCCGGAATCGCATCTTTACGTGCTGACGGCGCAGGAGCTGTTCGGCAAACGTCCGACCGCCCGCGCGCGCAAAAAGAACGGCACGCTGAAGTTTACCGACCTGTCCGTCGGCGATTATGTGGTGCACGAGGCGTACGGCATCGGCAGATTTTTGGGTGTGGAGCAGCTCACGGTCAACGGCAGCACGAGCGACTATCTGCTGTTTGCCTACCGCGGCGATGACCGGCTCTATATCCCGACCGATCAGCTCGACCGGATCCAGAAATACATCGGCGCGGACGCCGAAGTGCCCCCGCAGCTTTCTAAACTCGGCGGCACGGAATGGCAGCAGCGTGTGGAAAAAGCGCGGCAGGGCGCGAAAAAGCTCGCGGTGGACCTTGCGCGGCTATATGCGGCGCGCGCCGCGAACGGCGGCTTTGCGTTCTCCAAGGACACGCCGTGGCAGAAGCGGCTTGAAGACGCGTTTCCCTACGAGGAGACGCCCGATCAGGCGCAGGCGATCAAGGAAGTCAAGGCGGATATGGAGTCGCCGCGTCCGATGGACAGGCTGCTGTGCGGCGACGTGGGCTACGGCAAGACCGAAGTCGCGATGCGCGCGGCGTTCAAAGCGGTGCAGGACAGCAAGCAGGTCGCCTTCCTCGTCCCGACGACGATCCTTGCGCAGCAGCACTATCATACGCTCCTGCAGCGCTTTTCGGATTTTCCGGTGCGCGTGGCGTGTCTCTCCCGCTTCCAGTCCGCAAAGGAATGCGCCGAAGTCAAAAAAGGGCTGGAATCGGGCGAGATCGACGTGGTCATCGGTACGCACGCGCTGCTCGGCAAGTCGGTGAAATATAAGGATCTCGGACTGCTCATCATCGACGAAGAACACCGCTTCGGCGTGAATCACAAGGAACAGATCAAGGCGATGCGCAGCGAGATCGACGTGCTGACGCTGACCGCGACGCCGATCCCGCGGACGCTGAACCTGTCGATGACGGGCATCCGCGACATCAGCACGATCGAAACGCCGCCGGAAAACCGGTTCCCCGTGCAGACGTTTGTGATGGAATACAACGACGCGTTCATCGCCGCCGCGCTGCAGAAGGAGCTGTCCCGCGGGGGGCAGGCGTTCATCGTGTCTAACCGCGTGATCACAATGGGTTCGACGCTCGAGCATTTTCGGACGCTGCTGCCGGAGGCGAAAATCGCCATGGCGCACGGACAGATGCCGGAAAACCAGCTCGAAAACACGATGATGGCGTTTCTCGACCGTGAAATCGACATCCTTCTCTGCTCCACGATCGTCGAGAGCGGCGTGGACATTCCGAACGCGAACACGCTCGTCGTGCTCGACGCGGACAAGCTCGGACTTGCGCAGCTCTATCAGCTCCGCGGCAGGGTGGGACGGTCGACGCGCATGGCGTACGCGTACCTGACCGTGCCTCAGGCGCGCGCCGTTTCCGAAACGGCGCAGAAGCGGCTTCTGGCGATCCGCGAGTTCACGCAGTTCGGCGCGGGCTTCCGCCTTGCGATGCGCGATCTGGAGATCCGCGGCGCGGGCAGTCTTTTAGGCGCGGAACAGCACGGGCATATTGCGGACATCGGATATGAATTCTACTGCAAGCTGATGCGAAACGCCGTCGCCGAAGCAAAGGGCGAAACGGTTGCGCCGAAGATCGAAACGACGGTCGACGCGCCGCTCGACGCGTATATCCCGAAATCGTTCCTGCCCAGCGAGCTGCACCGGCTTGCGATGTACAAGCGCATCGCGGGAATCGACGACAACGATTCCTATACGGATCTTCTGGACGAGTTCAACGACCGCTACGGCGACCTGCCCGAACCGGTGATGACGCTGATGCAGCTTGCGCTGATCCGCGCCTACGCGCGCCGCGCGGGCTTCTCCTCCGTCACCGTGCGTGACGGAAAGGTCACGCTCGTATACGACGCGTCCGCGCACCCGGACGGCGTTAGGCTTTTGGCGGTTCTGTCCTCGGAGCCGAACCTCCTTCTGCTTGCGAGCGAGCCCGCTGCGATCGTCTGGACCGACAAAAAGCGTGTTATTCGCGATTTTGTCAAAAATCTTCCACAATTAATTTACAGGCTGATGCATTGCGCAGACGCCGAACTCGGAGTATAATGGGAAAAACATACAGAAAGGAATTCCATTCTATGAAATTCGATAAACGCTTTCTCGCGCTGCTGACGGCGATCCTGCTGTCGCTGTCGCTTACGGCCTGCCTTGTTCCGAAGGAGGAAGACGGGCAGGTCACCTCCGCTCCTGCAGATACGCAGAACCAGGGAGCAAACGCATTCGATTTTGACGGCGACGCGATCGCGATCGAGCTCGGCAGCGTCAAGATCAAGGCGACCGACGTCGTCAACATGTTCGATTCCTACATGAGCATGTTCTCCTCCTACTCCGGCACGATCAACGCCGAAACCGTCGAACAGTGCATGTCCATGACGGAGGACGAGATGATCCGCACCTATGTGCCGCTCTGGAAAGCGGAGGAACTCGGCATCACCCTCACAAGCGAGGAGGAGCTGGAGCTCGATGCGTCCGCGCACGCGGAAGTCGAAGAGGAACGCAACGCGCTGCTGTGCCAGTTTGCGTACTACTACGGCGCGATCGACGAGATCCCGGAGGATGCTTCGAGCCTCACGCAGGAGCAGGCGGACGTTGCAATCAACGCGATCAACGAGCAGCTTGCGCAGATGTTCCACGAAGGCTTTGTGTTTGACGACTATCTGGCGATGGAACATGACAATATCCTCGAAAGCCTCCGGATCGAACGTCTCACCGACGCGCTGAAGGCGACCCTGAACACGGATTCGCTCGACCCCGAGGAGGTCGACGCGTGGTACGACAAGACGCTTGCTGCGCAGAAAGCCACGTACGACGAAAGTCCGCTGGAGTATTTCTACGACGCGCAGGGGCTTGACGTCGACGGCGCCGTGCCCGTGCTGTATGTGCCGGACGGCTATATCCGTGTGCAGGTGATCCAGCTTACACCGGACGGCGAGCCGGACGAAAAGATCGAGGCGAACGCAACGCAGATGAAGGATCTCGAAGCGGAATACGGCGAACTGGCGCTGAACGGCGAGAACCCGGAACGTCAGGCGGAGATCGCGGAACAGTATGCGGCGCTGAAGGCGGAAAACGACGAGCTGGAGAACAGCTACTACAGCGACGTCCGCACAAAGATCGACGAGGCGTATGCCGCGCTGGAAGGCGGCGCGTCGTTCGAGGACGTCATGAAGACCTATAACGGCTCCGCCGACAACGAATCCGGTCTGGACGAACGACTCGTCTACATCAAGGACGCGGATCCGCGCAACGGCTCGCTCGGCGACTATGCCAAGGATCTTGAACCCGGCACGTACAGCAAGCCGGTTCTGGTCGACGGCGCTTATGTGATCGTAAAGCTCATCGAGGTCGTGAAGGAAGGTCCCGTCGATCGCGCGTCGATCGAGGAGGATATCCGCATCGCGGCGCTGACGGCGCTCACCGAGGAAACGTGGGAAGCGCAGTTCGACGAATGGTATACCGACGCCATGGAAAAGGCGGTCTTCCATCGCGAAACCTATGAGATGATCAAGAGTCAGTACCTCCCCTCCGATCAGTAAAGGTTCGGTCCGGTTCGAGTCGCACATCAATCAGAAAAAGGAGTCAGTCTATGGAATATCAATATCAGAATCCCGTGATCGAGCAGCCCGCGCAAACCCCCGCGCCCGTGAAGCTGCAGGCAGCTGCGCTGGCGCTCGGCATCGTCAGCCTCGCGGCGGGGCTCATCGGCTATTTTGTATCCCTGTTCGGCAGCATTCTGCGTGTTGAGCATGTCTACCGCACCGGATCCGCCGCCGGAGGCGTCGTCGGAATCGTTCTCGGCGTCATTGCGCTGATCCTCGGTATCGCCGCTCTCGTTCTCGGCATCGTCGGACTGATCCGCAGCATTCGCCGCGAGACCCGCACCGTGAAGGGCATTATCTTTTCCGCGATCGGTCTGAACTGCGCGCTCGTCGCGATCGTGTTCGGCTTCCTCAGCATCTTCATCACCGGCGTCATTTCTTTCGCGATGACGTACGCGTAAGAGACATATGCATCTATCCTGCCTCCCCCGATCCGGGGGAGGTTTTTTTCGCCTTTTCCGGCACGGATCCCGCCGGTTGTGACCGATTCCGGATTTTTTGCATAGGATACTCCGGGCGGCGTACGCCGTCCGGAAAGGAGTAAACCATGGCAATCATCAAAAACCAGGCAAATCTGACATATACCTACGGCACGACGACCGCGTCCGTGCTGTCCAACCTTGCGGAGACCGAATGGAATGCGGCGCTTGCCGCGGAAAAACGCGCGCTCGAGGACGCGTATCGCGAAGGTTTGACGCTGACGTATCTCATTTCGCTCAAAAACAGCAGCGCAGCGCCGGTCGAAGCGCTCACCGTCACCGACGATCTCGGCGCGTTCACGCCCGCGGGATCCGACACGCCGGTCGTTCCGCTGACCTTTGCGGGCAACGCGACGCTGTATGTCGACGGGACGTTTTCGGAAACGCTGACGCCCTCGTTCGTTCCGGAAGGCATGCAGTTCACGCTGCCGTCGATTCCGGCGAACGCAGACGCGCTGCTCATCTACCAGGCGACGGTGAATTCCTTTGCGCCGCTTACGGTCGGCAGCGAGATCACAAATACGGTGACGATCGGTGAAGCGGACCCGCTGACCGCATCCGCAACCGTGCCCGCCGCGGAGTACGCGGACGTGACGGTCAAAAAGGAGATGCGCCCGAACCCGATCACCGACGGCTGCGAGCTTGCCGTCACCTTCACGATCGAAAACCGGGGCAACACGGAAGCATCCGACCTTGTGCTGACCGACGATTTCCCGCTTGCGCTTGCCGACGTCGCGGTTTCGGTCAACGGAACGCCGACGGAGGACTTCACCTTTGACGGCACACGGCTGACGCTGCCGGGAACCGCAGGAACGCTGTCCGTGCCCGCCGCGACGTTCACGCAGGACGAGACCGGCGCGATGTCCGTCAACCCCGGCGTGCTGACGATCACGCTCACCGGTATGGTGTAAAGCCGCTGCCGCCCCCTGCGAACGGGATATGAAAAAGGCGTCCGTACGGACGCCTTTTGCCGGTTTTCGGATTATTTGCCGGTCGTTTTCTTCGCGGTCTTTTTGCCCGTGGAGGTCGTGCCGGTCTTTTTTGCGGTCGAAGACGCAGGCTTTTTCGCCGCAGTCTTCTTGCCGGTCGAGGTCGTACCGGTCTTCTTGCCGGTCGAAGACGCAGGCTTTTTCGCCGCGGTCTTCTTGCCGGTCGAGGTCGTGCCGGTCTTCTTTTTCGCTGACGTCGTACCGGTCTTTTTGCCGGTCTTCTTCTTGCCGGAGGTCGATTCCTCCTTGTCGTTCAGCGCAGAACTGTCGCCGAAGAGACCCATCGCAAGCGAACTGAGCCCGCCGAGAATGGAGGGAGACTCTTCCTTCTCCTCTTCTTTTTCCTCTTCCTTGCCGCCGAGCAATCCGCCCAACAGCCCGCCGAACAGTCCGCCGGACGAGGATTGCTGCGAGGAGCTTCCGCCGCCCAGAAGGCTTCCGAGAAGCGTCGATCCGATGCTGCCGGAGCTGCTCTGCGAGCCGCCGCCCAACAGCCCGCCCAAAAGTCCGCCGAGCGCGGAGCTGTCCGCTTCGTCGTCGTCCTTTTTGTTGCCGAGCTGCGAAAGCAGCAGCGGTGCGACCATGGAAAGGATCGTGCCGACCTTCTTGCCGGAGACGCCGCTCTTTCTCGAGATCGCCTTGGTTGCCGCATCCTCGTCATCGCCGAGAATGTGCCCGAGGATCTTCTTGCCGTCGTCGCTGTCCGCACCCTGTAAAAACGACGCTGCATCGATGACGTCGCCGGTCTTATGCTCGTTCAGCGCTTTATTGAGAGACGCCGCGCCATCCTTGGTGGACGCGTTGTCGGACATCTTGCCGACCAGCACGGGAAGCGCGTCGGAAAGGACCGCCGTGACCTTGCTCTTGTCGGTCTTCGTCGATTTCGCCAGCGCTTCGATGCCGTCGCTGCCGACCAGCCCCATCAGGGACTTCATATCGATCCCTGCCATGGCTTATTCTCCGGCTTCCGCGCTCTCAACGCCTTCTTCCACGTTGAGACCTTCCAGCTTGAGCTGCTGTTCCTTCTCCGCTTTGTTCGCGCAGAAGTAGCACAGTTCGCCGCGGCCGTTGTCGATTGCGGCGGTGACGGAACCGTTGTACAGCGTTGCGGAATTCTTCAGGGAGCCGCAATCCTTATAGATGTGATACTTGTGACCGAACGCAGTCCAGTAGACGTCCTGGGTGATGGATTCTTCCGCCTGCGCTTTTTCCTCTGCGGAAATCGGGTTGAAGTCTGCGCCCAGAAGCCCCGCGATGAGCAGCGCGACGATCGCAACGATCGTAACAACGATCTTGGATTTCTTGTCGAGCTTATCCTTGCTGGCAAGGACGAGGATGATCAGCGGGATGAAGCAGATCGCCGCCATGATTACGCCGAGCTGCGTGAGGATGAAGAAGCCGACCTTGTTGTTGGTCTTCTTGAACGGATCGAGGTGGCTTGCTTTCTTCCAAAGCAGCGCCGCGATGACGCAGCAGATTAGGTCGAGCACGATGCAGATGATCATTGCCCACATCTGCGGCAGCCACGGAAGGTACAGTTTCCTGAACAGGAAGAGGATCGCAAGAACCTCGAAGCCGATTGCAAACGCCCAAAGGATTGCGGCGACAATGCGCAGCGTCGTTGCCTTACTCTTCTCCTCTGCCTTGGTCAGCGTTTCAACCTGCTTTGTTTTTTTGGTTTCTTTGACTTCTTCTTCGGCGGCTTCTTTGACTTCCTCCGCCTTCTTTACGGTCTTCTTGACCTTTTCACCGTCTTCGACTTTGGTAATGGTTCTTTCTTTCTTTTCCATGCAAACCCCTCTCATTTCTTTATTTGGTTTGGAATGATACACATTCTTATTATATATTTTAAGGCAAGGCACGGATAATGTCAACCCGGATTGGTGCTATTTTGTCGCAATTATCGGAAAAATCCGGACCGCCGGACAGATTGCTCTTGACTTTTTTTCCGATTGCGTACAAACTGAAGAAAAGGAACTGGTTTTCGGAGGGATCGTATGGAAAAATGGGTGATCGCGCTGATCGTCGGCGGCGGGATTCTGACGTTGTTCGGCGGCTTTCTGGGCGTTCGCCGCGCCACGCGCGGCATGCGCGAACGGTTCGGATACATCAAAAATGCGCTCGACGAGGCAATCGCCGCGGACAAGGAGCCGGAAAAACCGCGCTCGCTGTCCTCTCTGGAATCGGTGGTGCTGCCGAAGCTTTTCCGGGACTTTCCGGATTTCAACGCGCGGATCTTCGGTCAGCGCGTGCGCCGCGACGCAAAGACGTACTATGAAAGCGGAATCGAGGGCAAGGTGCTCTACGGGGACGACGCGACGATGGAATTCCGCGAGTCGTTCGAGGACCGTCTGCCGGACGACGTGAAGGACGGGATCGACGTGCACCGTGTCACCATTGCGGCGTACGACAATGCGTCGCGCAGGAAGTTTCTGACCTGTCAGGCGGCGGTGGGCTATCGCGACAAGACCGGGATCACGCGGGAAAAGCGGCTCGTGCTGACCTATGTTGCAGGCTACGCGGACGATCCGGACAGCGAAGTCGTCGGCTTCAACTGTCCGAACTGCGGCGGTCCCCTGCCCGCCGTCGGCGCGCGGGTCTGCGTCTACTGCGGCACCGCGTTTACCGCGCCGGTCAGCCTCGGCTGGATGCTGATGGACGCGAAGGAAGGTTGAATCCGCAAGGTCAAGGAGACCGAAGGCGTCGGTCCGGGCAACATCGCCGCGGACATCTGCACGCGAATCCTGTACCGGTATCAAAAAGCAGACACGGAAAACGTGCCTGCTTTTTCGTTTGCAGAAACCGTATGCATGCCGTCAGGACGCCGCATGCGGACCTCCGGTGTTCACGGCTCAAGCCAGCCCTCGCGCGCTTTGACGCCGAAGCGGGATTCGAGCTCGTGCATCTGCGCGTCGGTGATCGTGTTTTTAAGCGGCAGATGCGCGATCTTCATCCAGATCTCCGCCGCCTTCTCGGCGGTTTCGATGAGCCCGAAGGTCTCGTCAAGATCGCGTCCCGCGCCGTAAATGCCGTGCTGTGCCCAGACGACAAGGCGCGCGGTCTCCATCTTCCCTGCGGTGGCGAGACCGATCTCGTTCGTGCCGCAGAGCATCCACGGCAGCACGTTCACGCCGTCCGGGAAGACCACGATGCATTCGGTGCACATCTGCCAGAGCGTGCGCGTGAACGCCTTCTCGTCAAGATCGTGTACATAGGTCATAGCAAGAAGATTCGCCGGATGGCAGTGCATGACCACGCGGTTTTCGGGGTTCACCCGCATGCGCGCAACGTGGCTCATCATATGCGCCGGAAACTCCGAGGTGAATTTGCCGCCGTCCGAGAAGCCCCAAAGGACTTCCGCTTCCGTGCCGTTCTTTGCAAGACGGACAATGCCGAGATTCTTTGCGGGATCATACTGCACGTTCTTGAAATACTTGCCCGTGCCGGTGACAAGGAAGATCCTGCCGTCAAGCGCCGGTGCTTCAAATCCGGTCGGGATCGTGCGGACGATCGCGGGAAAATCCAGATATTTCCGGACTTCCGCCTCGTCCAGCAGCATGCTGATATTGCCGCCGTTGCGCTCGTCCCAGCCGTGCGCGTACATGTTTGTCGCCGTGCGGATCATTTCCGTAAGAAACGGTGCGTTCAGAATGTTTTTCATAATGTTATTCCTTTCATGCGCGTCTGCGCAATTCATTGACAACCCTTCCGACAGCCTTGCTTCGCTTCGGCTGCCGCCTCCCCTTACACAGGGGAGGCAAGCGTTTTAGCATGCTCGGATTCATATATCGATGCATACGTACAAGATATGCAAGATGTGTTCAATCCCTTGGCTCCCCTGTGCAAGGGGAGCTGTCGGCGTATGCCGACTGAGGGGTTGTCCGTTGCTCGCATCATTTCCTTGTTGCCAGAACCTGCTTTTCGTACTGCTCGATCTCCGGATACCATGCGCCGTCGATGGGCTTGTTGCAGCGGTGGCAGTATTCGTTCCAAACCTCGCCGAACGGGAGCGTTTTCAGCTCCTCCTGCATCGCCATGAGCTTGCTGAAGTTTCCGGAATCCTGCAGCGTCTTCAATTCTTCATTCGGCTGCAAGAGCGCAAACAGCAGCGCCTTCTGCACATTGCGGAAGCCGGTCACCCACGCGGAGATGCGGTTGATCGACGCGTCGAAATAATCGAGCGCAATGTGCACGCGGTCGAGCCCGCAGCGCACGATCTCGCGCGCAATCTCCCTCGTCTCGTCGTCGAACAGCACCACATGATCGGAATCCCAGCGGATCGGACGCGTGACGTGCAGCGCGATCTCCGGGAAGAACGCCAAAAGCGCGGGGATCTTGTCGGAGACGACCTCGGTCGGATGGTAGTGTCCGTTGTCCATCAGCGGGATGCACCTGTCGCGGTTCATCGCGGCGTAGGAGAGCGCGAACTCGCCGCTGCCCACCGTGTACGCCTCGACGCCGATGCCGAACACCTTCGATTCGATGCACGGCTTGACCTTATGGAAATCATACGGCTCGGAGAGGATTTCGTCAATACTCTCGCTGTAGCGCACGCGCGGTCCCATGCGGTCGGCGGGGATGTCCTTGAAGCCGTCGCCGGTCCAGATGTTCATCACGCAGGGCTCGCCCAATTCTTCCGCAAGGTAGGATGAAATACGGATGCACGCCTTGCCGTGCTCGATCCAGAACTTGCGCGTGTCGGCGTTCGGACTGGACAGCGTCAGCGGATCGCAGTTCGGATGGGAGAAGAACGTCGGGTTGAAATCGCAGCCGAGGTTGCGCTCTTTGCAGAACTGCACCCACTTTTCAAAATGCTTCGGCTCCAGCTTGTCGCGGTCCGCCCATGCGCCGTTTTCGAAGATCGCGTAGCTTGCGTGCAGGTTCATCTTGGGCTTGCCGGGGATCAGCGAAAGGACCTTATCGAGGTCCTGCATCAGCTCGTCGGGCGTACGCGCCCTGCCCGGGTAGTTGCCGGTCGTCTGAATGCCGCCGGTCAGAGGCTTATTCGGATCGGTGTCGAAGCCGCGCACGTCGTCACCCTGCCAGCAATGCAGGGAGACCGGCACGTTCTTCAAGGTCTCGATTGCCTGTTCGACATCCACGCCGTATGCGGCGTATGCGTTCTTTGCTTCCGTAAAACTCATATTCCTTCCTCCGTTCTATTCTTGACGACGCCGCAGGCGTCAATTCATACGCGTCGGCGCAATTTATTGATCCGCGAAAAGCTCAGCGCTTTTCTGCGTATTCTCCTCATCCGTCGCCTTCGGCGACACCTTCCCCACAGCAGGGGGAAGGCTTTTGGGTGCGTTTCCATCCTGCTCCGTTCCGGAATCCTTCGGCTTGCTCCTCAGGATGACACCGGAAGCACCGCGCTCACCCCGATTTGTCATCCTACGCGTCGGCGCAATTCATATGCAACCCTTTCGTCAGGCTTCGCCTGCCACCTCCCCTTACACAGGGAAGGCAAGTTGCTTCCGCCTTTCGGGCTTCTCTGCGCAAGGAAGCGCAAGTCGTTTGAGCCTTCTTGGCTCCCCTGTGCAAGGGGAGCTGGCACCGTCAGGTGACTGAGGGGTTGTCTGCCTCCATCTGTATGTTCAGATTTCCCAGCGCCGTTGCCTCGATCGGCAGGGCGAGCACCGTTTTGCCGGTTGCTTCTTCGGTCAGGCGGTTCAAAAATGCGTTCTTTGCGCCGCCGCCGACGATGTAAAGCTTGTCGTAAGTCCTTCCCGTGTTGCGTTCCAGCTCCTCGATTGCCTGCTTGTAGGAGAGTGCCAAAGATCGGTACGCGCAGCGGAAGCAGTCGCCCGCAGTCTGCGGTTTTATATGCAGCGCGGCGTCGAATGCGGCTTGCATACTCTCCGGTGCAAAGAATGCCGCAGCGTTGGCGTCGACCGTTTCGTCGAATGTACTCGCCTCCGCTTCCGCCGTGATCTCGCTCCAGGGCGTTTCGGGGCACAGCTCGGCACGCAGGCGGTTCGGTAGCCACATGCCCATGATGTTCTTTTGATACCGGTTATAGCCCACGCCGCCCTCGTTGGACCAGTTGGCGCGCTCGCTTGCTTCGTCGGTGATCGGCTTTTCCGTTTTGACGCCGAGCAGGGACCATGTGCCGGAGGAGATGTACGGCTCGTTTCCGTCCATCGGAATGCCTTCGACCGCGCTGCCGGTGTCGTGCGTGGCGCACAGGACGACCCTGATCCCCTCATACGTGCCGATCGCCGTCCCCGGCTGCTGCAGTTTATGGAACAAATGCTTCGGCAGACCCAACGCGTCTATGATCTCCGGATCGTACTCGCCCGTCTCTGCGTTCACCATGCCGGTCGTGGTGGCGTTGGTGTACTCGTGGCTTTTCACACTGCAGAGCCGGTACATGAGATACTCCGGGATCATCAGAAAATCGGTCGCGGCTTCGAGCCGCCCCGCATTCCTGTCCGCAGAGAGCTGATAGACTGTATTGAACGGCTGAAACTGGATGCCGGTGCGTCGGTACAGTTCGGAAAACGGCACGCACGCATGGACCCGGTCGATCACCGCTTCCGTGCGGCTGTCGCGATAAGCGTACACGGGACAGATCGTTTCGTCCCCGTTCAAAAGCACATAGTCCACGCCCCAGGTATCGATGCTGAGGGATTCGATCTCATACCGCGCCTTGGCAAGCGCAATGCCCCTTCTCACATGGTCGAGCAGCGCGTCGATGTCCCAGCAAAGATGCCCATCGCGCTCGGTGACGCCGTTTTCAAAGCGGTAGACCTCGTCGGTCTGCCACTGTCCGTTTTCGAGCCAGCCTACGATATGCCGCCCGCTCGACGCGCCGATGTCGATCGCAAGAACCCGTTTCATGCTTCCTCCGTGTAAAAATGCAGTCCCGCGCCGACGGTCTCCGTTCTGCCGGAGGGGAGAATGATCTCCGCTTCACAGTTTGCGGGCACGTCGATCGTGTAGGTCGTTTTGCCGTCCTTTCGTTCCCAACCGCTTGCGATGCGTCCGAACACGCTGTTGTACGACGCCTCGGCGTGTGTGAAATGTCCGCCCGGCTGCGGCGCGACCGTGAAGTGATTCTCGCCGTCGACCCGGATGCCGCACATCGTCGTGAACAGCCATTCGACGACCGCGCCCTTGGAATAGTGATTCAGGCTGCCGATGCCGCCCTTCGCGCCTGCGGGACCTTCCCACGCTTCCCAGACGGTCGTTGCGCCGCCCTTGGGCATACTGAGCCATCCCGGGATCTGTTCGTTTTCGAGCAGCTTATACGCCGCCTCGATATCGTACGACGCAAGCACATACAGGATCAGCGGCGTCGAGAGGAACCCCGTGCCGAGCCGCCAGCCGTAATGCTCGAGCGCCTGAATGAGTCGTTTCTTTGCAAACGCGGTCTGTTCCTCGTCCAGCAGATCGAAGTACAGCGGACGTACAAGCTGCGCCTGCCGGTCGGTGTCGAGCCGGAACGCATCGGTTTTGACGAGCGCGCGATACGCTTCCCTGCAACCGTCTCTGTAGCTTTGGAACTCCGCCGCGTCCGCTTCGTGCCCAAGCTTTTTCGCGATCTTTGCCATCAGTCCGAGCACATGGCACGTATACGCCGTACTGACCTCCGGATGCGGCGCGACGAAGTCCTGCCAGTGGAACCCGCCGTCCACGTCGACCGGTTCCGCCCATTCGCCGTAGCTCTGTCCGCGGTTGACGAAATACTTCTTCGCTTCCGCGGGAAGATCGTAACGCTTCGAGAACAGCGGCATGTTCCTGCCGCAGCGCTTCTCCATGAACCGGGCATAGCGCGCCATGCCGTCGTAAAAGGTTTCGAGGATCGAATCATCCCGGTTGATCTCGGCATACCGCCACGGGATCAGCACGCCCACGTCCGACCAGCCGACCGAGCCGTTCATCGTCCACATGTAGAAGTCCGCGCCGCCGTCCGGCGCAATGTGCGGAAGCCGCCCGTTTCTGCGCTGCCAGTCGAAGACGTCGTGCAGATACTTCTTTGCAAACGGCGCGAAATCGAAAAGGTACGACGCCGTCGTGAAGAACAGCTGCGCGTCGCCGGTCCAGCCGTGACGTTCGCGCGTCGGACAGTCGGTCGGAATGTCCAGATGATTGCCCTTCGCCGACCAAAGCGTGGCGTCGAAAAGCCTGTTCAGCAGAGGATTCGAGGAGGAAAAGTCCCCCGTCCGCTCCAGATCGGAATAGACCGCGATCGCTTCGATGTGTTCCGGATCGAGTTCGACGTCCGTATCCACTTCCGCAAATCGGAACCCGAACACCGCAAAGGTCGTCTTGTATTCGTTCAGCCCCTCGCCCAGGGTGATCTCGATCTTCTGCAGCGGGGTCGTCATCTTTTTGTTGGAAAGCTGGATGTTCTTCTGCGTGAGGTTCCCGGTCTCGTCGAGCATCTCGCCGAACCGCCACACCATGCGCTGCCCGATCCGGGCGTTCACGGAAAACGCAATGTAACCTGCGATATTCTGCCCGAAGTCCAGAAGCTTCTTCCCGTTCGGCGCGGTCGTGACCGTCGGACGGAACCGTTCATGCTCGGTCACCGGCACGTTGTTCGACGCGCTCGGCACGACGCCGTGGCTCGTTTCCTTTGCGTGTCCCGTGTACAGCGGCGTGCGGAACGCTTCGACAATCTCGCCGTCCTTGTTGTCCGCAAAGCGGATCGGACCGTCGTTCGACCACCGCCACGTATTGTCGGTCGCAACGGTTTCCCTTGTGCCGTCCGCATAGACGATCTCCAGCTGCATGAGCAGCTTCGTCTCCGTGCCGTACTGGTTTTTGCGTCCCCACGCGCCGCAGCTGCCGCGATACCATCCGTCGGCAAGCTGCACGGTCAGTTCGTTTTCGCCCGCATGCAGCAGTTCCGTTACATCGTAGGTCTGATACTGCACGCGCTTCCGATAGTCCGTATACCCCGGTGCAAAGCGGAAATTGCCGATCCGTTTCCCGTCGAGCCGCGCTTCATACAGTCCGCACGCCGTCGCATACAGCCGCGCGGAAGCCACGGGCTTTTCGATCGCAACGACCTTTCGGAAGCAGTCGACCGGGTAGCGTTCTTTTCTGTTCGGAACGTAATCGCCCGTGATCCACTTTGCCGTAAAGTCGGACGCGTTCAGAAGTCCGGCCTCGAAAAACGCTTCGCTCCATTCGCCGGGTTCGCCGTTTTCGTCATAGAGACGGATCCTCCAGTTCACGCGCTCGCGGGAACCGAGTGCAAGCGGATATTCGGCGTGCATGGCGTCGCTTTGCACCTTGCCGCTGTTCCACTGTTCGCATTCGATCTCATAAGCGGTCTGTTTTGCTCCGCCTTCGCAGTTCCACGAGAGGCGCGGGTGCTGTATGTCGATTCCCAAAGGATCGAAAAGATGTTCGGTTTTCAGTCGGATCGCTTTCATGTTTGTTCCTCCCAGAATGATACTGCATGATCGAACCACGGTTCGGCATTCGTGCCCTTTGCAAGTCCGACGCCGTGCCCGACGCCTTCAAATTCTTCGTGCCGGTAAAAAACGCCCGCTTTTTCAAGCGCTTCCGCAAGCATCCGGGCGTTCTTCGGATCGACCGAGGTGTCCGCTGTGCCGTTCCACACATAGGTCGGCGGAAAGTCCTTCGGAATGTGATTCTGGACGGAAAGGCGCTCGATCAGAGCCGGATCCGGGGTTTCGCCGAGAAGATTTCTGCGCGTTCCCGCGTGCGTGCCCTCGCTCAGCGTGACGACCGGATAAATGAGGATCAGCGCGTTCGGCTTCGGCACGTTTTTCCCCTCCGTAAAGATGCTTGCCGCAAGATGTCCGCCCGCCGAGCTGCCCCAGAGCGACCAGTTTTCCGTGTCGAGGTTCCAGTCCGCCGCATGCGCGAAGACCTCGCGGATCGCCCGTTCAAGGTCGTCCTGCGGCGCGGGATACCGTGCTTTTTTCTTGACGCGGTAGTACACGACCGCGGCGTGATATCCCATTGCGTTCAGTGCTTTGGCATACGGCATTCCTTCGACATAGGAGCACACCATGCCGTATGCACCGCCCGGACAGATGACCGCGAACGGATGCGTTTTGCCGTCCTTTATAAGATACGGCTTTACGCCCATCCGGTTGGGATGCCAGAAATCATAAATTGCCTGAAAAAGCTGCGCGGGCTTCATTATTCGACGTCCTCCGCAGACTCTGCGGCTTTTGCTTCATGACGCGCTTTGATCTCCGCCTGCTCCTTGTCGATCTTCTTTTCGACGTTCAGGAAGAACAGCAGTGCAGCCATAATGAGACAGGCAAAGACTTCCAATCCAACAAACGCAAATGTGATCACACCGTTGACGCTCGCCGGCTGCACAAGACCTACCGTCAATACGCCGTCTGCCGCGGGCTTCAGCGCATCGAGCGCAAGCTGCGACGTCCAGCCGTTTGCGGAGAGGATGGAAGCCGCTTCGGCGGTGCTGTTTGCCGTAAACGGCGCGAGGTAACCCGCCTTTGCCAGCAGCCAGTTGAACACGCCGGTCATGATGCCGACCATCGCGACCGCGATGATGTTATAGATGGACATTGCGGTGCCGTCCATTCTGAGATCCGTCTTCCATTCCATGTGATCGAGGCAATCCGCAAACAGCGCCATAAAGACGTATGCGCCGGGCAAGCCGCCGATGTTTTTGATAAACTGACCGATCAGCACGATGACAAGGTTGGTCGGGAACAGCCAGCAAATCAGCGAACCGGTCGCCATCAGCAGCATGCCGATCATCGTCACGTTACGTTTGCCGAACTTTTTCGCAAGCGGCCACACCGCAAAGATGCCGATGCCCATCGGAATGCCGCCGATCACCGAAACCAGCATCTGCGTGATGCCGTCATTATAGGTACCTAAAACATAGTTGCAGTAATACACCAAACCGAGATTCTTGATTGACGCGGAAACCGTGCTGAGGAAGAAATACCCATAGATCAACAGCATATATTTGTCCGTAAACAGAATCTTCAGCTGTTTTAAGAACGGCAGTTTGGCTTCTTCGCCCGCTTCCGTCGCTTCCTCGGTCACGCGCTCTTTGGTAAAGAAGTATTCCATAAGCGTCAGCGGCAACGCAATGATCGAAAGAATCGACATCAGCATGATCCATTTGCTCTTGTCCACGCCGATCGCGGGCATGATGATCATCGGGAACACGAGCGCCACAAGGATGCCGCTCATCATGATCGTGGTAATCTGGTTGAACACGGAAAGTCCGCCGCGCTGCGTGCCGTTTCGGGTAGAAAGCGGCACCATGAGGTTGTGGCTCATGTTGAAGATCGTATACGCGAACGAATAGAACAGGTTATAGGAGATCATGACCCAGATCGCTTTGACCGTGTCGGAGGCGTTCGGCACCGTGAACAGCAGAATGCCGGTAATCGGCACGAGGAACGCCGAAAGCAGCAGCCACGGACGCGCCTTGCCCTCCTTGGTCTTGGTGCGGTCGATAATCTGTCCCATGATGACATTGGTGATCGCGTCGATGACCTTCGAAACGATCGGGAAGATCGTGAGAAACAGACCGTCCCAGAGCGGCGTCAGGTTCAGCACGTCGGTATAATAGACGTTCAGATACGTCGCAAGCACCGCGTTCAAAAGCAGCGCGCCCGCGGGTCCCAGAAGGTAACCCAGCCATTTTTCCTTTGCGGTGACCTGTTCCGATCTGATCAGACTCTTGGGCAGTTTCATGCGTTTTGCTCCTCCTTCGGCAGTTTCGGTACGTCAATCTTTTTCATAAAACAGCAGATCCCCTTGAATAGATGTCCGTTGGTCAGCTCGGCAAAGCCCTGCGCGAAGTTATAGGGCATCCGGTTTCCCGCGCACATCGAGAGCGAGCGCGGCGAATTGCTGTCCATGATGCGCTTCATGAAGTACGCGCCCTTGATCGCATTGTCGCGTTCCGGTCCCTCCGGCAGCTTCTGTGCCTGCTTCATCTGCTTCTTCACCACCGACAGCACAGCGTTATAGAGGATGCGGCCCATGAAGCTATGGTTGAGATCGGTGAAGCGCGATTCGATCGTCACCGGGAAGCCCGGCTGCGGTTCCGGCACGGTGTAGGTGTCGGAATATTCCGTTTCCGGCTCGTCCTCGACCGTGATCGAAACGGTCTTCGATTCGCCGGGGTTCAGATAAATCTTCTCAAAGCCTTTGAGCACGCCGTCCACGAACAGCTGCGCGACCTCGCCGCCGAAGCGATCGCCCGTGTTTTCGATCGTCTGCGTATACACATTGCCGTCCTTTTTCCATTCGGAATGCGCAAAGGTCGTATAGGAAAGTCCGAAGCCGAACGGGAACCGCACGGGGATGCCGTGTTTGCTGTAATAGCGGTAGCCGACCTCCGTCCCCTCGGCATAGATCTCGTTGATCCCCTTGCCGAAGGTGTCGTGCGAGGGAACGTCCTCATAGCGCATCGGCCACGTTTCCGCGAGCTTTCCGGACGGGTTTTTCACGCCGAACAGCAGATCGTAGACCGCCGTGCCGCCGTTCTGCCCAGGCAGATACATGTTGAGAATCGCGTCGACTTTATCGCAGAACGGCAATTCGACCGGCGATCCGCCGAACAGGATGACGACCGTCTTTTTCCCGCATTCGGCAAGCGAGTCGATCAGCCGGAGATGGCTTTCCGGCAGCCGCATATCGTCGCGGTCGCAGCCCTCGGATTCGTATTCGTCCGTCAGCCCCGCAAAGATCAGAACCGTGTCGCTCTCCTCCAAAGCGTACGTTTGTACGCCGTGCGTGTCGAACGCATTCTTCGGCGTCGTGACCGCGGTCGGATGGATCATCGAGCTGCCCGCGCCCTGATAGCGCATGGTTTCAAAGAGCTCGCCCGCAATGTGCAGCTTCTCCGTGCCGGAAAGCGGCAGCACGCCGTTGTTTTTCAGAAGTACCGCGGAATCTGCGGCGATCTCCGCCGCAAGCACGTGATGTGCGTCCCAGTCCGCCGGCTTCGGATCGGCGGGGATCGCATATTTGTCGACCCATCGGAGGATGTTCCGGCAGGCTTTGTCGAGGTCCTCCATGGGCAGCGTGCCGTCTTTGACGCCGTCGAGGATCCATCTGCGGCAGATCGCGGTATCGCCCGGCATTTCAAGATCGAGTCCGGCTTTCAGGCTTGCGACGCGGTCGTGCATCGCGCCCCAGTCGGTCATGACAACGCCGTCGAAGCCCCATTCGCTGCGGAGCACGTCGGTGAGAAGCCATTTATGCTCGGAGCAGAACGTGCCGTTGATCCGGTTGTATGCGCACATGACGGTTGCGGGATGCGCATGCTTCACGATGTACGCAAACTGTTTCAGGTACAGCTCGCGCATCGTTTTTTCGGACGCGATCGAATTGCCCATGAAACGGTAGTTCTCGGAATTGTTCAGCGCGAAATGCTTGACCGATACGCCGACGCCCCTCGACTGCACGCCTTCGACTTCCGCAGCGCCCATGACGCCTGCAAGAAGCGGGTCCTCGGAGAAGTACTCGAAGTTTCTGCCGCAGAGCGGATTGCGCTTGATGTTGACGCCCGGTCCCAGGAGCGTGTGGACGCCGTAATACCGGCACTCCTCGGCGATTGCTTCGCCCATCTTCCGCGTGTTTTCGGGATTCCAGCTTGACGCCGTTGTCGCTGCCGTCGGGAAAGAGGTCGCCGGATCGCTTTCGGCTACGCCGTTGTCGCCGCCCTCCCGCTGTACGCGCAGTCCGTGCGGACCGTCCGACATGCGCAGCGAAGGGATCGAAAGCCGCGGGATCGGATTCGTATACATGAAGTTCGTGCCGGAAACCAGCGCCGCTTTCTCCTCGACCGTCATTTGTTTCAGAACCTGTTCGATATCCATAGAAAGTCCTCCCGCTTTGATACCCCTATTATATACGATGACTCTCTTTTTGTATTGCATAATTGTAATATTTTCGGTATAATTGTAATGAATCGGAGGTGTTTGCACTGTTTGATCTCAGTTACATCGCAAAATCCATGGGAACGCTGTCCGGCATACCGGTACGGCTTATCGAAAACGGCGAACAAGCGACCGCCTGGTTCCCCGTGAAGCTGCCGAAGGACCCGTTCGCGCTGTACCGGAACGAGATCCTTTCAATCACCGCGCACGTCGGATATTTTGTCACGCCGCTGTTTCACTATTACGGGATCATCAATACCGGAAACGCGTCGATCGTGATCGGACCGACGTCGCAGATCATGGCAAACGAGCAGGATCTCCGGGAGCTTGCCTTCAAGCTCGACGTGCCGAAGGACGACGTGCCTGCGTTTGTTGACGGGATGAACGGCGTCACGCGGCTGCCGGTGGAAACGCTCCTTTCGATGCTGTGCACGATGAACCATTTTCTGAACGGCGGCGAAACGCTGACAATCCCGGACATTGCAATCTTCGGCGACGAGCAGGCGTCGATCAAAACGACCGTGGAAAGTCGCCGCACGGCGCGCGTCTATGAGGAAACGCCTCCGCCGCAGGATACGCACAACGCGCTTGCGATCGAGGAATCGCTGATGGAGATCGTACGAAAGGGCGACACGGCGGCGCTCCGCCGCTGGCTTGCCGAGGCGCCTGCGGTGCGCGGCGGTACGATCGCGACAAATCAGCTGCGGCAGCTCCGGAACACGTTTATCGTTTCGGTGACGCTCGCCTCCCGCGCGGCGATCCGCGGCGGCATGCGCGAGGAGGACGCGTTCACGCTTTCCGACGGATACATCCAGCGCATCGAGCTTTTGTCCGATCACGGCAAGATCATGAATCTCCAATACAACATGATCCTCGAATTCACCGAACAGGTGGAAAAGCTGCACCTCGGGCATCAGCCCACCAAGCTCGCGACGGATGTTGCGAACTACGTCCGCCGTCACCTTTCCGAACCGATCCGCACGGCGAAGATGGCGGAGACATTTTTCCTGAGCCGTCCGTATCTTTCCGCCAAATTCCGGCAGGAGACCGGCGAAACGCTGACCGACTATATTCTCCGCGAAAAAACGGAGGAAGCCAAACGCCTCCTCCGTTATTCCGACAAATCCGCGTCCGCGATCGGCGCGTATCTCGGCTTCTCCTCCCACGGACATTTCATCCGGGTCTTCAAAAAATACGCCGGCATGACGCCGAACGATTTTCGGACAAAATCATAATTGATCGACAAAACATCGCCCCCGGCACAGCCGGAGGCGATGCTTTTGACTCCGATACAGCGGAGTGCCGAAAACCTTTTCTACTTTGCGGACAGCGCTTCGTCGATCGCCTTTGCCGCGACCTTGCCCGCGCCCATCGCCGAGATGACCGTCGCCGCGCCGGTGACCGCGTCGCCGCCCGCCCAGACGTTTTCGCGCGAGGTCAGACCGTCCTCGTTCACGATAATGCCGCCGTGCGAATTGACCTCAAGTCCTGCGGTCGTATTCTTGATGAGCGGGTTCGGGCTTGTGCCGATCGCCATGATGACGGTGTCCACGTCGAGCGTAAATTCGCTGCCCTCGATCGGAACGGGGCGGCGTCTGCCCTTTGCGTCCGGCTCGCCGAGCTCCATGCGGATGCAGCGCATGCCGGTGACAAAGCCGTTCTTCGGATCGCGCGGATTGTCGGGATTGCTGTAACCGAGGATCTCGACCGGGTTGTTGAGAAGCCGGAAGTCGATCCCCTCCTCCATCGCGTGCTCGACCTCCTCGCGACGCGCCGGAAGCTCGTCCATCGAGCGGCGGTAGACGATATACACATGCTCCGCGCCGAGCCGCAGCGCCGTGCGCGCCGCGTCCATCGCGACGTTGCCGCCGCCGACGACCGCAACGTGTCCGCCCTTCATGATCGGCGTGACCGGTTTGTCTAGATACGCCTTCATGAGGTTCGAGCGCGTCAGAAACTCGTTTGCGGAATACACGCCTTTCAGGGATTCGCCCGGGATGTTCATGAAGTTCGGCAGCCCCGCGCCGGAACCGATGAAGACTGCTTCATAACCCATCTCAAACAGCTCGTCGACCGTCAGGGTCTTGCCGATGACGACGTTTGTCTGCACGTCCACGCCGAGGTCACGGAGCGTTTCGACCTCCTTTGCAACGATCGCCTTGGGCAGACGGAATTCCGGAATGCCGTAGACGAGCACGCCGCCCGCGGTGTGCAGCGCTTCAAAGACGGAGACCTTATAGCCTTTCTTGGCGAGATCGCCCGCGCAGGTCAGTCCCGAGGGACCGGAGCCCACGATCGCGACCCTGTGCCCGTTCGGCGCGGGCGGAACAGCCTTTTCCGTCGCATTGGCGTTATGCCAGTCGGCAACGAAGCGCTCCAGCCTGCCGATGCCGACCGGCTCGAATTTGACGCCCATCGAGCACTTGCTTTCGCACTGCGTTTCCTGCGGGCAGACTCTGCCGCAGACGGCGGGCAGGGACGACGTTTCATTGATGATCCGATACGCGCCTTCAAAATCGCCCGTCTTGATCTTTGTGATAAAGTCCGGAATGTTGACGTTGACGGGACAGCCTGCAACGCACGGACGGTTTTTGCAGTTCAGACAGCGCTTTGCTTCCTCGACCGCGATCCCGGCGGTATAGCCAAGCGCGACCTCGTTGAAGTTTCTTGCGCGCACCTCGGGCGCCTGCGTCGGCATTTCGTGCTTTTTCGGATTCAGAGCCATGATGCGTCCCTCCTTATGCGTTCCTGAAGAGATTGCAGGTCTCTTCGTGCGCGTGCCGTTCAAAATCAAAGTACATTCTGCCGCGGCTCATCGCCTCGTCGAAATCGACCTCGTAGCCGTTGAAATCCGGTCCGTCGACGCACGCGAACTTCGTGACGCGCTTGCCGTCCTGTACGAGCGTCAATCTGCAGCCGCCGCACATGCCCGTGCCGTCGATCATGATCGGATTCATCGAGACCGTGACCGGCACGCCGAACGGCTTTGCGGTGAGCGTGACGAACTTCATCATGATGAGCGGACCGATCGTGACGATCAGGTCGAATTTCTCGCCCGCCTCGAGCATTTCCTTCAGCGGAACGGTGACGTTGCCGTGCCGCGCGTAGCTTCCGTCGTCGGTCATGACGATCAGCCGGTCCGAGCACGCCCGGAACTCGTCCTCGAGGATCAGAAGATCCTTGCTGCGGAAGCCGATGATGCTTGTCACCTCCGCGCCCTTTTCATGGAACGCCTGCGCCACCGGCATGGCGATCGCGCAGCCCACACCGCCGCCCACGATGCAGACCTTTTTGATCCCTTCGGTGTGCGTCGGCACGCCCAGCGGACCCACGAAATCCTGAATGGATTCGCCTTCGTTCTTATGGTTCAGAAGCTCGGTCGTCGCGCCGACGATCTGGAAGATGATCTTCACCGCGCCGCGCGCCTTGTCCACGCCCGCGACGGTCAGGGGGATTCGTTCGCCCTCCCCGTCGACGCGCAGGATGATGAACTGCCCGGGCAGCGCTTTGTTCGCCACGAGCGGCGCTTCGATCTCCATCTGCGTCACGGTCGGGTTCAGTTGTTTTTTGCTGAGGATTCGGTACATGGGTCGTTACGTCCCCCTTCTTGATGAAATGACAGTCGGGATCCGCGCAGTCGTGCGCAGATGCTTTTTATTATTTTACAATAAGATGACCCCGGTCCGCAACCCTCTCGGACGGATTTTGACGGCAGAATTTCGATTTGCGCTTCCTGTCCGGTTTTCGCAGAAAACCGCCGCCCGGAAATGCCCGGACAGCGGTTCTTGCCGGTTCTGCAGAACGCAGGGTTCAGTATGTATGTGCCTCTTTCGGGGAATCTGATTTGTTTCGCCGCTCCGCAAAAGCTGTCACGATATACCCTGCCGCGCCGAGCGCAACGAGCAGACCGCCGAGAATCCAGTAGACGAGCGTCAGCGGGTTCGTCGTGCCGTAGATCTCGAGCGCGCCGGAAACGAGACTGCCGACGGTCAGCGTGGCGATCCCCGCGTGCAGCATGCTGCGGACAAAGCGGTTCGGGTACGGCACGCGCAGCACTGCGATGAGCAGCAGCGGCAGCACGCCGAGCACGAGCGGAAACACGAAGGCATAGAGCATGCCGTAGGAATAGACGCCGTGACTGAAGCATTCATAGACCGCGCCGAACAGGACGCAGAACAGCGATGCAAAAAGGTCGATCAGAAGCAGCTTGTGCTGCGGATGCAGTTTACGCGCCGTAACCGATGTAGACAATGTCGCTCACGCTCCTTTCGCTGGATTTTCTTCCGTTTGCGGGGTTGTTGATCAGCGTCCCCAGGAACACCATCGAGGACGATCCGCCGCCGTCGAGATTGTAGGCGGTCTGACATCCGATCGACTGCAGAAACGCCGCAAGCTCATAGAGGGACAGCCCGTCGCTGTCGCTCGTGCGGCCGTCCGCCACGACGAAGACATAATGCAGATCGTCGATCACGCCGATCGCCGTGCGCGGATTGCTTGCCATCGCTCTGCCGACTTCGTCGTTTTCGGAAACCGAGATCCCGCCGTCTTCCACAAGCGCCGGACCGAAGGAAAGCACGTTCCATGCGCCGGACGCGAGCAGCTCTTCCGCCGTGATCTCGTCTTCGTCGATGATGCCGAACGAGCCGTCCGCATAGATCACAAGGTCCTCGCCGCCGCCCGATGTATTGCGGTACAGCACGCCGTTACGGATCACGTACCCGCTGCGCTGCGCGCCGTAGTAGTCACCGTTGACCGCAAGGATCGCGTTGACCGCGGACGCTGTCGCCGAAGTCTTTGCGGTGATGTTGCGTCCGTAGCTGTTCTCGGCAAACGCGGTTTTCAGGTAGTCCGCCGAGGAGAGCTGCACGTCCGCAACGTAGACCGTCGTTTCATAAAGCCGGTACGTCGAAAGCTGAACGGAGATGTTTTCGTCCGAATAGGTCGTGTCGGTCGTGACCGGCTCCGCCGCCGGGGAGGAATCGACCGGTTCCGCTGCCGCTTCTTCTTCCGACGCAACGATCACGATCTCGTCCGATTCCGCCGCGGTCTGTGCCGCGGCAGTCTGCGACGCGGGTTCCGCCGCGACCGAGTATACGCGTTTAATCAGAAATGTATCGGCAAGGAGATATCCGGTAAACAGCAGGAGCGCAAGTCCGAACAGGACCGCAAACCCGTATCTGGGAATCTTCATCGTTCTTCACCTCTCTTTTTGTTGCCTTTATCTTACGGCGTCAACCCTAAACGAACCTAAATCGGGGAAAAGTTTTTGATGTTTTTTTCGGAAATATATGATATGATTGAAAAAACGTGTTCGGGAGGATCGGTATGCGCCTATTATTTGCGGAGGACGAGAGATCGCTGTCCCGTGCGGTCTGCGCGATCCTCAAAAAGAACAATTATTCCGTCGACGCGGTCTATAACGGCGCGGACGCGCTGGATTATCTGGCGACCGAGAACTACGACGGTGTGATCCTCGACGTCATGATGCCCAAGGTCGACGGGTTCACGGTATTGAAACGCATGCGTGAAGCCGGAAACAGGACGCCGGTGCTGATGCTGACCGCGCGGTCCGAGATCGACGACAAGGTCTTCGGGCTGGATTCCGGCGCAAACGATTATCTCACGAAGCCGTTCGACACCAAGGAGCTTCTGGCGCGCATCCGCGTGATGACGCGGCAGACCGCGGTGCAGACCGACACAAAGCTGTCCGTCGGAAATCTCACGCTGGACGTCGCGACGTACGACCTCGTCGGTCCGGACGGGCAGTTCAAGCTTGCGGGCAAGGAGTTTCAGATGCTGGAAATGCTGATGCGGAACCCGAAGCGGCTTCTGTCGACCGACGCGTTCATGGACCGCATCTGGGGATTTGAGAGCGAAGCGGAGCAGAACGTGGTCTGGGTCTATATCTCCTATCTTCGCAAGAAACTGGAAGCCGTCGGCGCGAATGTGAAAATCAAGGCGCAGCGCGGCGTCGGCTACTATCTGGAGGTGTCGGAATGATCCGGAAACTGCAGCGAAAATTTGTACTGGCGGCGATGCTGTCGCTGTTCATCGTACTGGGACTTCTCATCGGGCTCATCAATATTTTGAATTACCGCACGCTCGTGACCGAAGCGGACGAAACGCTTTCCACGCTTGCGGAGATCGGGGAGAACGGCTCCGGCGGCTTTACGTTCGGCGGCAAGACCGCACAGGACCCGCGCGGGAGCGGAACGGGACACGGACGGCGCCGCGAGTTTTCCGGCGAGCGACCCTATCAGTCGCGCTACTTTTCGGTGACGCTGTCGGCGTCCGGCAAGGTCATTAGCTCCGATCTCAAAAACGTCGTGACCGTGGACGAGCAGACGGCGGAGGAGATGGCGAAAGCCGCGGCAAAGAGCGGACGCGCATCCGGCTTTTCGGGCGATTACCGGTACCTCGGCACGCCGCAGGACGACGGAACGCGGTGGATCTTTCTGAACCGCGAGCGCGAGCTTTCGACGTTCCGCACGTTCCTTTGGACGAGCGTCGGCATTTCCGCGGCGGGCTTCGTCATGGTATTTCTGCTGCTGCTGCTCCTTTCGGCGCGGATCGTGCGTCCGATCGCCCAAAGCTACGAAAAGCAGAAGCAGTTCATCACCGACGCGGGACACGAACTGAAGACGCCGATCACGATCATCCGCGCGGACACGGACGTGCTCGAAGCGGACCTTCCGGACAGCGAATGGATCGCGGACATCCGCACGCAGACGGACCGGCTTTCCTCGCTGACCAACGACCTGATCTATCTGTCGCGCATGGAGGAGGAGAGCGCGAAGCCGCAGATGCTGGATTTTCCGCTGTCCGACGTCGTTTCGGACGCTGCGCAGCCGTTTCAGGCGGTTGCCAAAGCGCAAAGCAAGACGTTTGCCGCGGACGTTCAGCCCATGCTTTCCCTGCACGGCGACGAAAAGTCGATCCGCAAGCTCGTCTCGATCCTCCTGGACAACGCCATGAAGTATTCGCCGGACGGCGGGACCGTTGCGCTGTCGCTCAGAAAGACCGGCAGGCAGACCCTGCTTTCCGTGACGAACACCGCGGAGAACATGGAAAAGGGCGATCAGGACCGCCTGTTCGACCGGTTCTACCGCGCCGACGCCTCGCGCAATTCCGAGACCGGCGGATTCGGGCTCGGGCTTGCGATCGCAAAGGCGGTCGTCGAATCGCATAAGGGAAAGATCCGCGCGGTCTCGGACGGGCAGTCCCTGACCGTGGAAGCGACATTCCCGGAATAACGGCAAACCAAAACAGCACCGGAGTTTCCGGTGCTGTTTTTCCGTACGGGATTATCTTCTTCCGTGCCCGCCGAATCCGCCGAAGCCGCCGAATCCGCCGTAATTACCCGCGTCGCCCTCGGTCGCGGACGACTGCGTCCAGGAGAGCAGGGTCGAGCCGTCCTTCTCCACCGTGTACGAGCCGTTCAGCGCGAATGCGTCCGACGCGATCCAGCAGGAGGAATAGGATTCGGACAGTGTAAACGAGAAGATCGTGTTCCCGCCTGCGTCCGTGATGCGGTATGCGCCCGCGGAGAAGCTTGTGCCGTTCGACACGTAGGTGTTGACCGAGCCGTCCGAGGGGATCTGACAGATGCCGCCCAGCGCGACGATCGTGCCGCCGGTCACGGTGACCGTGCCGTCCGTGTCGACCGAGCCCGCCATGCCGCCCATCTGTGCGCCGCCGAGCACCAGTACCGTGCCGCCGGTCATCAGAAAGCTGCCGTTCGAGTCGATCGCATCCGTATCGCCGGAGGGCGTGCGGATCTCGGCATGCCCGCCGTTGATCGTCACCATCGGCGTTGCCGCGCCCTTGCAGGCGTTCAGCCCGTCGTCGTCGGCATAGACAAGGGTCGTGCCGCCGTTCAGCGTGATCACGTTCGCCTCGAGCCCCTCATGCGATTCGACGATGTGCACCGTTCCCGCGTTCACGGTCAGCGCATTGTCCGCGTGCATGCCGTCGTCCGCCGCCGTCACCGTCACAGCGCCGCCGTTCACGGTGATATTGCCGAGCCCCGCCGCGCCGTTTCCCAGCGCCGTGCCGCTGTTCGCGTGCAGACCGTCGTCGCCCGCGCAGACCGTGACCGTTCCGGCGTCGATGATGATCTCGTTTTCAGCCTTCATGCCCTTGGAGGAATACGTCGTTTTGGACGAATTGCTTCCGCTTGTGATGCTGACCCAGTCGCCCGAGATCGTTCCGCCGGAAACGGAGGTCATCAGATATCCGTTCATTGCGGTGTTGACCGTCTCGCCGGTCGTGCTCGCTTTGTAGTTTTTGCCGTCCGGCGTGGTGCCGCGCTCCACGATCTCGAACAGGATGTTCCGATATCCGTCCGGGATGCGGAACACGAGCCCGTAATACCCGGTGCGTCCGCTGTAGACCATCGTTTCATAGGTGCACTGCGCATAGACGCCCGCGGCATCGTCGTCGTTGTAGAGATACGCATAGTAGTCGCAGCCGTCGCTGTACAGCGAGGTCGGCACGATCAGATACGTTTCCGCGCCCGCCGCAGCCGTCCCGACGTCCGCGTACGACGCGGTATAGATGTTGACGGTGCAGCTTTCCTCCTCGGAGATCTCGATGTTGTATGCTGCGGAGATCCCGTCGCAGGCTGCATAGATATCGACCTGCCCGCCCGTGATCGACACGGTCCCGCGCTGCTTGCCCTTCGACGAGACGTCCGAATTTTCGGTCTTGACGCCGTCGGACGCGGTGGAGATCAGAATGAGACTGCCGGACTTGATCGTCACGGAATCGTTGCCTTTCAGGGCGTTGCCCGCCGCCGTGACCTTCAGCGTCAGATTTTTGACGGAAAGATCGTCCTTCGATTTCACACCGTTGTCAAACGCGGTCTCGACGATCAGCGTGCCGCTGCCCGTAAGCTTCAGATCCGAGGCGGCATAGATCGCCGCGTCCTCCTCGACGCCCTCCGCGTTGCCGGTCCGGAGATCGGTCACGGTGTTGTAGGTGTCCTTTTCCGCTTTCAGCGTAACTTCCGCCGCGTTTTGAATCAGGATCGGCGCGCCGGTCGAGCAGGAGATCGAAGCGTTGTCGAGCAGCAGCTTCACCTCGTCATCGTCGCCGACGTCCACCGCGATCTGTCCGTCCGAGAGCAGACCGGACAGCGTGTATTCGCCCGCCGCCGTGATCGTATAGACCGAACCGACCGGCGTAATTGCGCCGGCATCGGATGTGATCGTGAAATCGTCCGTCGCTTCCCTGGAGCTGTCGGTCGGATCGCCCAGCGTTTCGACGTCGACCGTCGCTGCCGTCGCCGCCGCCGTCACGGGGATCGACGTTTCGGAAGCCGGCACGACGGCGATCGAAGAGGAACCGGCGTTCGTCTGCACACCGCAGGCGGTGCAGAGAAGCGCGAATATGAGTAGAATAGCAAATGTGCGTTTCATGGTTCTTTCCTTTCTGCAAACAGTATACAATCAGTCTTTCGGTTTGCAAAGCTTTTTTTCCGCAGGATGCCGTAAGATCAACCGGTCTGTTGAAAATGAGTTTTCACCAGACTGAACTTATAGCTGCGCCTGCTGCTCGCTGTACGGCAGCAGCGCGATCTCGAGGTTTCCGTTCCGGGTACGCAGCTCGTCGATGAACGCCTTTTCCTCCTTCGGATCCTTCAGAGAAACGAGGAACGAGAGCCGGAACATGGAGCCCATGCCGGTCGTTTTCACGCCGAGACGCTCAACACTTTTCAGATACCGCGCAAACGGCTCGTCGAACATATCGGTGTATTCCAGCGATTCCGGCACCGTCACCTTCAAAAGCCGTTCCTCGCGCAGCGGCTTGCTGTCGAACAGGTGCAGCGACGCAAAGAGAAAATACAGAAGCGCAAGCACGAGAAGGATGATCACGCCGTAGGCAAGATAGCCCATGCCGAAGGCAATGCCTGCGCCCATGGCGATCAGGATCGCGGCGATCTCGTCCGCCGTGCCCTGCGCCGAGCGGAAACGAATCAGGCTGAACGCGCCGCCGATCGCAACGCCCGCGCCGATGTTGCCGTTCACAAAGGTGATCACCGCGCCGACCACGAACGGGATGAGCGACGCGACGATGAAGAAGCGCTTCGTGGAGCGCACCCGCCGCGACATGATCCATGCAAAGAGAATGCCGGAGAGAACGGCGACGCCCGCCATCCAAAAGAATTCCGCGGCGGTTACGGAGGAAGAATAGATCGAATCAAACATAGATAACTCCTTTCAGCGGATCGGCGTCGAGCGCCGGTATGCTTCGCCGTACTTGCTGAGGCTTCCGCGGCGGATCTTTCCCTCGGAGAGGATGCGGACCAGCCACAGCGGGATCGTGTCCTGCACCTTGATTTCAAGGATCGTGTCGCCCGGCGCAAGCAGCGGGATCCCGACCGGCGCGTGATCGAAGGACAGCGCATCGAGCCGATAGCGCGGATTGCGGTCGATCGTGAGTCTGAGGTCTCCGTCCGGCTCGTAGTACGCGGTGCGGTCATAGAGGATCATGCACGCGGGCTCGAGCGTTCTGTAATAATCGCGGAAATAGGTGATCTCGCGATCGATCTGCCCGTCTTCGTCGAGGACCGGCTCTCCCGCAAAAAACCGCGTCACCTCCGGGACCGTCGCCTGCACGCGGCGCTTGTAGACGATCCCAAACGCCTTGCGCTTGAGCTCCAGGAACACCGGCGTTTCGTTCGTCGCACGTCCGTAGGCGCGCAGCCGGATCTTTTCCTTGAATTCCGGCTTTTCGATCGAGGTCCGGACAAGCCGTCTGTCCGGCGTATCGTAATAGAGCGACTGGATCGTCGTGAGCCCGTACGCGTCCGGCTCCATGTGTCCCTTCAATCGCGCGCAGAAGAAATCCGTCTGCTCCGCGCTTAAAATGTATTTCCACTCGACCCGCTGCATCACGGTGATCGGTGCCTGTACGCTTTCCATATGCGTATCCTCGCTTTCCTTGATGGCTTTATCATACAGGCGCTTCCTAAAACGAAATTAAAACCCGAAAAACTTTTTTCGGATTCCGTGCATTTTGAGACCGTCCGCAGAAAGTACCCGCACGGGCGGACAGGCTTTCTCCGGAACGCCGCTTCCGTACAGATCTGCGGGAATAAAAAAACCGCCGATTCCGCGCGGCAAAGGATTCTGCGGATCCCGGGAAGGACCGCCGTCGGAAGCCCCGCGGCATTTTCGCAGATTCCCCGTTATTCCTTGCTTTTTTGCGTCAGGATGATATAATATATTTATCACGGTATGATTTTTGTACGAATACCGTTTCTGTCAAACACCGAAAGGTTTGCCGATGATGAAGGATCCGATCAAAGCATACGCCCCCTACACCGGAAACGAACCGTACCTGCACCTTTGCTTCTCGAAAGCGAGCGGCAAAAAGGCGTCTGCCTTGCTGCGCCGTTTGCAGGCGCGCGGCGTACGCGTTTTTTTTGATACGGAATCCGGAACGGACCGGAACGTGCGCGCGTTGATGAACGAACGCATGCTCGCGGCGACGCTGACGGCAGTCTATCTGGACGAGGCGTTCCGGAACGATCCGGCAGCCAAAAGCCGCCTTCTGGCGTGCCAGCGCAGCGGACAGAAGATCGTCTGTCTCAATACGGACGGCGGAGACAGCGGGCTGTCCATCGGGCTGCATGCAGACGCCGCCGAAATCCGGCTCCCCCGCGGCGCGCAGGCGTCCGACGCGGAACACGCGCTTCTGCATGCGGACGGCTTTTCGCAGGACCTGATCGGCGTTCCGATCCGTGACAAACGCAGCCCGATAAAGCGACTTGCAGCCGCGCTGATCGCAGCGGCGATCCTTCTGTCGGCATGCGGCGTTCTCTTTTGGCTGCTGCGCAGGGTGATCCCCTCTCCGCCGGCTGAGACGGATACCGTCGTTTTCTCGGATGAAACCGTGCGTGAAACGGTGCGCAGCGCGCTCGGCGGCGGTCCGCTTACGGAGGAGCGGCTGCGGGAGATCACTGCGCTGCGGTTTTCCGGAGACGAGCTTCCGGGTACGCTTTCCGATCTTTCGCTGCTTCCCAATCTTGAAACGGTCGTGCTTTCACAGACAGCGGCAAAGAATGCGTCCCGGTATCCGGAGCTTGCGGATTATACCGTCGAGCTGTTCGGAGGTGATTCCGAATGAGCGTGTATTTCAAGCCGTACGAGGGCAAGCGCCCCTATGTATTCATCAGCTATTCGCATCGCGATTCGGACCGGGTGCTGGAGATCATTTCCGTACTGAACGACCGGAAGCTCCGGCTCTGGTACGACGAGGGCATTCCCGCCGGCAGCGACTGGCCGAAGAACATCGAACTGCATATGCGTGGATGCGCCGCCGTTCTGTTCTTTGTATCGGAGACCGCGCTTGCTTCGCCGAACTGCTTTTCCGAAATCAAGACCGCAGCGGCGCTCAAAAAGCCGATCCTGCTCGTTCCGCTGGAATCGACTGCGCCGAACGACGCTTGGAAAAAGCTGCTGCTTCCGAATCCGCAGGCAAAGGCGGAGGCTGCGGAGATCCTTTCGTGGAAAGCGCTGAAGCGTTCGTTCTATCGCAGATGGACCGATTCCGTTCGGGGAGAATGGATCGGACTTGCCGCCACGGCGCTGCTGCTTGCGGGTTCGGTGATCGGACTCGTCGCCGCCGCCGACGGATTCTTTGATCCGCCGAACAAACCGACGCCGACGCCGCACGTTTCGTCCTCTCCGACGCCCTCCCCGACGCCGACTTCCGATCCTTCCCCGACGCCGACGATCGACCCGGAGCTGTTTCCGGTCAGGTTCCCCGATTCCCAGCAGGAGAACGCCGTTCGCGGCATCCTCGGCAAAAAGCAAGGCGACATTCTGCGCCCGGAGCTTGCAGCGGTCAAAGAGCTGTATTTTTGCGGGCACATGACCCTCGAAAAGACGGATGACGTCCGCATTGACGAGGACAGAACCATCCGCGTCAACGGGGCGAAGGTCGTTACCGGTCAGGTTTCCGACCTGTCCGTGATCGGCACGATGGTATTTCTCGAACGGCTTGCGCTGATCGGTCAACCCGTAAAGGACCTTTCGCCGCTGAACGGTCTCGTTCTTCTCGAGGAGCTGTATCTTTCCGGCAGCGCGATTTCCGACCTTTCGGCGCTGAACGGACTGACAAACCTTGCGACGCTGCACATAGAACACACGAACGTACGCGATCTGACCGTCCTTGCATCGCTTCCGTCGCTTCGCACCGTTACGGTCAGCGCGGACATGCTGCCCCTGAAATGGAGCGGGGACAAACAATTCACAGTCGTTCTGGTCCCATAAAACCGAGAAAAGGAGAACGCATTCCATGGCAAGACGCACGCTGTACCCGCTGTTTCCGGCGGCGGACGAACCGATCGTCCGACCGATCCTCGACGCGCTGAAAGGCAAAGGCTTCGCCGTCGATCCGGAGCACTCGCCGAAGAAAAACGATGCCGTTCTGTTCTTCCTGTCGAAGAACCTCGAAGAAGCCTCGCCGGAGGTTGACCGGTTCCTGCAGCTCGACGCGCAGAACTGCGACGTCATTCCGGTCAATCTGGACGGTTCGACGCCGCCCGCGCTGATCGAAAACGCATTGATGGCGCGGAACTCGATCTTCGCCGACCGCTATACGGCGGAGGAGCTGGTCGACCGCATTGCCGGCGCGCTGAAAGCGCCCGTCGCGATCGCCTCGAAGCTGCGGAAATGGATCATCGCCGCGGCGGCGGTCGTGCTTGCCGCCGTGGTCGGGATCGTGCTCTGGCGTGTGCTCGGCAGCAGAAAAGCCGAAGAGACGGCTGTCGAAACGACGCCCGCCCCAACCGCCGCGCCGACCGTTCCGACGGCGTCCGGAATCTCTCCCGAGGATCTTGCGCGCATACATCAGCTGTTTATCATCGGCGATCGGATGGAAGTCCTTTACGGCAACGAAGAATGGGTCCGAAAGGCGAACTTTGCCAAGGTCGATGCGGAACACTATGCGAACCGCATCCGGGACGATTCCGGCACGCACTGGCTGGATAACGAGACTGCCGAGGAGATTTCCCTGTACAGATGGGAGGACCTCAATTTCCTGCGCTACATGACCAATCTGCAGTTTCTGGACGTCATCTGCGTCGAGGGAACGCTGCCAGATCTGTCCGGGCTGAAAAAGCTGGATTACGTACATATCGCGGACTGTAATCTTTCCGATCTCAACGGTCTTGCAGGCGCAAACATCGGTCATTTCCAATATGAGAACGAAGCGATGGATTTCTCGCCGCTGAACAGCTGTCAGAAGCTGAAAGGCGCCTATATCGAACTGTACGGCGAGCTTCCGGCGGACCTCTCCGCCTTCGGACCGCCTGCGCTCGAGGAACTGCGCCTGACGGGCAGCGGCAGTCAGGGGATCCGCGATGCTTCCGGACTTCATGCCTGCGTCAAGCTGAAGCGGGTCATGCTCAACGATCTGGGGCTTCAGGATCTTTCCTGCCTTGCAAACGCGACGGCGGTGACCGAGCTTTATCTCAACGAACTGCATGCGCTGACATCACTTTCCGGCTTGGAAAACCATACCCGGCTTAACAGGATCAACATCGACAGTTGCTTTGAACTGACCGACCTCAACGCGCTTTCGAGCTGCGCCGGACTGACGGAATTCGAGGGACAGGATTTCCGTACGCCGGATCTTTCCTTCCTGACCGGCGCAACGAAGCTCACAAGGCTGCGGCTCGAGTGGATGAATTCGATCCGCTCGCTGCACGGTCTGGAAGACCATACCTCGCTTTCCGATATCGAGTGTAACGGGCTTCGGAACCTGACCGACATTTCCGCGCTTGAAAGCTGCACGAGCTTGTCCCGCATCCATATATCCGAGTCGTTTGCTCTCAATGACGTGTCGCCGGTCGTCAGGCTGCCGCGTCTCAGAACCATGGAGTTATACGGCGCAGGTCCGAACAACGTGGATTATCTTGCCGACATCGTCAACAAGAATTATTTCTGTTTCGGCGTCTCCGAGGTCGACGACTGGTCCGGTCTTGCCGCGATCACATATTATGACTTTTTGAACATCACCGATCGCAACGGCAGCGCGCTTCCGTATGTGAAGGACGCGGTCGTCAACCGTTTTGAGTTCTGGAATCGCAACGGCGGCAATCGCGGAAGCAATATTCCCGTGGATTATTCCCGGTTCCCGACCGTCAGAAACGAACTGACCCTGCACGGCGTTTCTTCGCTCGAAGGGCTTCCCGCGTACGACGTTACCAATGTGAAAATCACCGAATCCGATTTCCTGACCTCGCTGGACGGCATTCAGAATCTGAATCGCATCAAGGAAGGCAACTACGTCGATCTGATGATCGAAGACTGTCCGCGCCTTTCCGACTGGTCCGCGCTTGAGGGTCTGTCGCTTTCCTCGTTGCATCTCGAGAAACTGTTTTCGATTCCCACCTTCAAAGACCTTTCCGTCCGGTTTATCCGTCTGGAATCCATCATCGGTCTTGACGATCTGTCCCCGCTTCGGAATCTCGATCCGAGCAAGCGGTACGACATCGAACTGTTCGACCTGGACGGCGTTACCGACCTCTCTCCGCTGAACGGGCTGAAAGGCAACCGGCTTTCCGTGCCCGCGCACCTCGGACAGCAGGCGCAGCTTCTGGAGGACAGCAGTCATTTCAGCAATGTCGATATCGAATACACAAACGAATGGTGGCGTCCGTATGAGCCGAACGTCAAGCTCTACAGTCTGGAGGAAATCGATACGCTGCCGGGCGCGCTGCTTGCCTACGTGCAGGATGTGAATCTCCTCGGCGACCGGCTCTTCAACTGGGACGAATACGAATGGGAATCTGATTGGAGCACCAACCCGCCGACCTATACCCTGATCAACCGTGCGACAGGCGAGCAGGAAGTGATCCCCACGGGAACAATGACGGATCTTTCCGGGCTTTCCGCGCTGACCGGATTAAAGCGGTTGAACATCACCAATCAGGCGCTGGAATCGCTGGAGGGGATTCAGTATCTTTCCGATCTGGAGGAGCTTTGCGCGGAGGACTGCCGAAGCCTTACGGACGTATCCGCCGCCTTCACGGTGCAGGGCCTCAGAAAGCTTCAGCTGACCAACGCGCCGTATACTTCAATCGAGGGCGTGCAGAATCTGCCGGAGCTTGAAGAGTTGAAAATCTGGGGAACGCAGGTGGATTCGATGGAGGGCGTGCAGGCGCTTTCGAAGCTCCGGTTCTTTGATCTGCAATGGACCCGCGTGACCGATTTCTCACCGCTCGGCGCACTTCCGGACGACTGTGAGATCAAATTCACCGTGGACGGCGTCAAGGTGCAGGATTTCCTCGCCCTGCCCGATTCCGTACTTGCAAAGGTGCAAAGCCTTTGCATCGCGGGCGACTGGCTCTACAACGGCGACGGTCAGTGGTGGGATGAGGACTGGAGCTCCGACGGCACGCGGGGATGGCTGGTCCGCGACGACGGCAATCGCACCCCGATCGGGCAAGGCACGCTGACCGATCTCTCGTTCCTGCATCGGCTGCCGAACCTGAAACGGTTCCGGATTCACTGCAACCCGATCGTATCGCCGGACGGTATCGAGACGCTTTCGCATCTGGAAGAAGTTCAGATCCATACCTGCCCGAAGATCACCGATGTTTCCGTGCTGTTCGACCTGCCGATGCTCGAAAGCATCAGTGTGCGGGGGCTTCCGATCACCTCCGTTGCAGGCATCGAAAGGCTGCCGCGGCTTTCCGATCTCTCCATTGCCAACACGCAGATTACCGATCTGTCGCCGCTAAGCGGCATCGACACATCCTATGCCGATACAGAGCATCGCGGCTTTAACCTCTCGATCGACAATTTGCCGAAGAGCCTCACCGCCGACCAATTCGCGGTGCTGTCGCATTTTAAGGCGTTCTGGAATATCAACGTGTTCAATACGCACTGCTCGCTCTGGATGGACGCGTTGAAGAACGTGAAGATCTATGAGATCCATGCGGGCGGCTGCAATTTCACGAACGAAACGTTCCGGCAGTTCGTCGAACAGCATCCCGAGCTCGAATACATCAAGGTTTCGTGGACACCGCAGCTCACCGACGTCTCGCCGCTGCTGACGCTCAAAAATCTGAGAACGGCGTGCGTGTCGCACAACATGCCGCAGGCGATCGCCTCGCTCGGCGAGGAATACCCCTTCCGGCTTGAAATCGAAAACTGATCCGAAAAAAGCATCCGAATGAACAGAAAGGAGCCGCTCATGGCAAGACGCACGCTGTACCCGCTGTTTCCGGCGGCGGACGAACCGATCGTCCGACCGATCCTCGACGCGCTGAAAGGCAAAGGCTTCGCCGTCGATCCGGAGCACTCGCCGAAGAAAAACGATGCCGTTCTGTTCTTCCTGTCGAAGAACCTCGAAGAAGCCTCGCCGGAGGTTGACCGGTTCCTGCAGCTCGACGCGCAGAACTGCGACGTCATTCCGGTCAATCTGGACGGTTCGACGCCGCCCGCGCTGATCGAAAACGCATTGATGGCGCGGAACTCGATCTTCGCCGACCGCTATACGGCGGAGGAGCTGGTCGACCGCATTGCCGGCGCGCTGAAAGCGCCCGTCGCGATCGCCTCGAAGCTGCGGAAATGGATCATCGCCGCGGCGGCGGTCGTGCTTGCCGCCGTCGTCGGGATCGTACTCTGGCGCGTGCTCGCGAATAAGGGCGCGCAGGAGGTCGACGTCGAAACGACCCCTGCGCCGACCGCCCCGCCGGTCATTCCGGACGGCATTCCGCCGGAGGATATCGAACGGATCTATGAGCTGGTCATCCTCGGCGATCAGATGCATTATACCTTCGGCGACGAAAGCCGGGTCGAAGAACAGGGCTTGGCGCGCGTCGGTGCGGATTATTACGCAACGCGCGGGTACGACGAAAACGGCGCGCACTGGTACAGCAACGAGGACGGACACGAGATCGAAACGGCGCATTGGAACGATCTCGGCTTCCTGCGCCTGATGACGAATCTCTCGATGCTGACGGTCGTGCGCGCGGACGGGCAGCTTCCCGATTTGTCCGACCTAAAGAACCTCGGCAATCTGGAGGTGTTCGACTGTTCCGTTTCCGATCTTGAGGGCGTTCGTCAGAGCGGGATCGGTCATTTCGGGTTTACGGGCGATCCGATCGATTTTTCGCCGCTGTCCGACTGTCCGGCGCTGTCTTCCGTCGATCTTCAACTGGACCTGAACGGGGCTGCGGATCTTTCCGGCTTCCATCCGCCGATGCTTTCCGGGCTGACGATCCGAAATGAAAACCAAACGCTTCCGCCCGTCGATCTTTCCGGGCTCGGACAATGCGCTGCGCTTACGAAGCTGCTCCTCGAGCGCGTCGATATCGACAACCTGCAATTTCTCTCGGATTGTACCGCGCTTGAATCGCTGTCCCTGTTCTTCCTGAATCTGAGACGGCTGGACGGCGTCGAAAACCTGAAAAATCTGAAATCCATCGATTTGCAGGACGTCAACGACCTTGCGGATATTTCCGCGATCGAAGGCTGCACCGCGCTCGAGATCTTCTGCATGCGCGGGTATCCGGATCGTGTGACGGTCCGCGATCTTTCCGCCCTCGGCAAGCTGCCGCATCTTTACTATCTCAGCAACCTTGCCGCGCAGAACACCGATCTGGATTTTTTGAAGGAGCTGCCGACCAAGCAGAACATCTGTTTCATTTTTGTGGATTCCGGCGTTACGGATTATTCCGGCTTCGGCGCGATCGAATCCTATTACTGGATCTATCTGAACATGAACGGAAAGGATCCCGCGCCGGCGCTTCGGTATTTGGAGAATACGCCCATTGAAGTTCTGCATGTAAGGGCTGCGATTCACACCGATCTTTCCATGGCATCGCACGTCAATACGGAGCTCGATCTGGAAGAATGCGACGTCCGCGACCTTACGACGTTAAGCGACGATGCGGATTTTGAATACTTTATTGCAGAAAACTGTAAACTTTTGCAATCGCTCGACGGGCTTGAAAAGATCAAACGGTTCGGGAAAGCCGAGGATTGTTCGTACGGGTTTTTATATCTGGAAGACTGCCCGCACCTGACCGACTGGTCGGCGCTCAACGGAATGCGTCTGAAAACCTGCTACCTGGTCGGCTTGAATACGCTGCCCGATTTTTCCGCATTCACTTCGGAGGAATACTATCTGGAGGGCTTCCCCGAAATGACCGATCTTTCCTGCTTCGAGGGGTTGGATCCTGCTTATACCTACAGCTTTGACGTCAGCGGACTGGAAGGGCTTCGCGACATCAGCGCGCTGTCTCATCTGAGGGGCAAGGAGCTTGTCGTCCGTCCGGAGCTTCGGGAGCAGGCGCAGGAACTGGTCGCAGCGGGCAATTTCGAGACCTATGAGATCCGGTATCCGAATACGTCGTGGCATCCGGACGACAGCGATTTCACGCTGCTGTCGCTCGACGAGCTTGACGCGCTGCCGCGCTCCGTGCTTGCGCGGGTACGCTCGTTCTGTATCGCGGGTGATTATCTGTTCGACGAGAACGAGTTCCATACGGAAGAGGAATGGGACGGCGGTTCGGCGACGCTGTACCTTTGCAGAAACGATTCGGACGAGCGCATCCCGGTCGAAACCGGCACGCGGCTTACCGATCTGTCCGCCTTGAAAAACCTGACGGGGCTAAGGCGGCTCAGGCTGTATGCGCAGCCGCTTCAGTCGCTCGACGACATTCAGTACCTTGAATCGCTTGAGGAGCTGACCGTGGAATTCTGCGGATCTCTCGGCGACGTCTCTCCCGCCTTTACGCTGCAGGGAATGAAGCAGCTCAGGCTGCGGCAGAACGGCAGCGTGAACTCCGTCGAGGGCATTCAGAATCTCGGCAGTCTTGAGGAGCTGGAGCTTGACGAGTCGAAAATCAACGATCTTTCGCCGCTGCTGAAGCTGCCGAATCTCAGGCGTCTGCGTCTTTCGCACGCACTCGACGGCGCGATCCGTACGCTCGGCGACCGTTACGGCTTTGAACTGGTTGTGGAATAACATATTCATGAAATCAATCGTGATCGGAGGATAAAAAGAATGGCATACACCGCATTGGAACAGATGAGAAAAACGAACAGGGAACGCTTTCAGACAGACGTCGGTCCGTTTGAACCGGCGATGTACGGCGCGGGACGCGCAGGAAGCGATCTGAAATCCGCGGCGCTGCGGTTTCTGCACGAGCGCTGCGAGGGGCTGCGCTTCTCGCCCGAAAAAGCAAACGAGGAAGCGAAGACGGGACAGTATCTCGGCACGAGCTACAAAGCGGGACAGATTCCGTACAACATGCAGATGGACATCGACCGGCTGTGTCTCGAACGCGAGCTGGAGAGCTTCATCGACTCCGGCGTCGCCGAGGACGCGTATACCGTCTATTACAGCTTCCTCGAGATGTTCATGGGCAAGTACGGAAAGTCCAGCAAGATGATCGAACTGCTTTCGGAATTTGAGTCGAACGCGAGCTCGCTCCTCATGAAGCACCGCGATCACTATTCGCATTCGGTCTACGTCTTTGCGCTCGGGCTTGCGATCTATGAAACGAACGAGGGCTTTCGCAGGACGTTCCAGACGTTCTACGGCTTTGTCCCCGGCAAAGAGGAACATCGCGCCGCGGCGTTCTTCCTGGAATACTGGGGGCTGACCTCGCTGTTCCACGACATCGGCTATCCCTTCGAGATCCCCTTTGAACAGGTGCTTGCGTACTTTGAACTGGACCGCAAAAAGCGCGGACCTGGCAGCATGTTCCTTGCCTATCGCGATCTCGGCTGCCTGTCCGATCTCGGCGAGGCGGGAAAAGCGCATTTTGCAAAGCTGTTCGGGCGTGAATTCGGCTCCGTGGAAGAGCTTCTGGCGTACGGCATCGAAAAGCGGCTCGGCGCGGCGTACAGCGTCAGCGAGGAATACCTTTGCGATACGATCAGACGGAAGCCGACCGATCCGAACGAATTCGGATACTTCATGGATCATGCTTATTTCAGCGCGACGCGGCTCTATCAGGAGCTTGTCGAGGAACGCGGCGCCGACGCGCTAACCGAAGCGCATCTGGACGCGCTGACGGCGATCATGCTGCACAACAGCATGTTCAAGTTTGCGATCGCGTTCTATAAATCCAAGGACAAGCGCAAGGCGCCGTTGAAGGCGGAGCTGCATCCGCTTGCGTATCTTCTGATGCTCTGCGACGAGCTGCAGTGCTGGGACCGCACCGCATACGGCAGAAATTCCCGCACCGAGCTGCATCCGATGGATGCGGAGTTCGATTTCGCACGCGGCATGATCCACGCGCTCTACTGCTTCGACGCCGAGGAATCTGAAAAGATCGGCGCATACGAAGCCGAGTATCGCGCATGGGAACGGAGCGGAAGCGAGGAAGCGCCGCCGCGGCTCAAGGCATACAGCGATATGGCGGAGAAGGAGCAGCGCTTCCGCACGGACATCGAGAAGATCGTCGATCTGACCGCCTATCCGCTGTTTGTCACCACATTCATGCGCACCGCGGATCGGAAGAGCAAGCATACCTATCTGTCCGGCAGCAGCTTCCTGCACATGTACGACTTTGCGGTCGCGCTGAACGGTCGCTACCGGCACGAAGGCGAAGAGGAACGGATCACGGCTGAAACGCTGGAACGCGAATTTGACGGCATGTCGCTGGAATACAAGCTGAGCAATATCAATCAGGTCAAGAGCTTTTCGAAATACCTGAACGCGATCGGCTGCTTCTATACGGACCGCCCCGTCGACTTTGAGATGCTTCGCTCGTTCTCGACCGATCAGATCGCAACGTTTGCGCCGATGGAGCATGCCCGCTGGGTCAGAGAGCATCGCGCAATGGGCTGGACCGCCGGGAATCTGTACGAAACGGTTCCGGCGGCGGAGGGCAAAAACCGCTTCGCGCTGCGCGAGCAGATGCGGCAGCACAAGCTCTGCATGAACGGCGATTTCGGCGAGCTCGAGATCGCGCGGCATTATCTCGGACTGCCCGAAGAAGTCCAGAGCAAGGACTGGAAACCGTTCAACAGCATGCTGAAGCTGATCCGCAAGTTCGACGGACTCCGGATCTATAAGCTGAACTGAGCGTATGGCGGCACAGGCAACGATCCCGATCGTCGTCGGGGTCACGGGACATCGGAATATCCGAAGCGAGGATTACGGCGTGCTGTACGGCGCCGTGGTTTCCGCGCTTTCCGATCTGCGCGCGCAATGTCCGCATTCGGAGATCGTGATGCTGAATTCCCTTGCGGAGGGCGCGGATCTGCTTTGCGCCGAAGCGGCGCAAGCGCTTTCGATCCCGCTGATCGCCGCGCTGCCGATGGAGCAGGCGGAATATGAGCACGATTTCTCGGACGGCGGAAAGGACGCGCTTTACCGGTTTTGCGGCGCCGCGCGGGATTGCTTTGTCGTCCCCGCGACGGAACGCGTTCCGGAATTGCCGGATCGGGATTTTGCCTACCGGCAGGCGGGCATCTGCGTCGCGGCGCACGCACACATTCTGCTTGCGCTCTGGGACGGAAAGCCGCTTCCCGGAAACACCTGCGGAACCGCCGAAACGGTGCGGTTCGCGCTCGAACACGCATATGATCCGAAGGACGGGATCCCGCTGTCCGGCAGCACCGCCGTTCTGCAGATTGCAACGCCGCGCGAGGGTGACGATGCGGCGGTATGCGCCGGCGAAACGCGCTTTTTCGGCGATCGCGCAGCGTATCATGAGATGCTCCGGCGCACCGACGAATTCAACCGTCTTGCCGAAAAAGCCTCCCCCTCCCCCGCCCCGCTGCTTCCGGCGGACCGGGAACCGGACGAAACGCTCGACCGCACGGAAGCGCTGTATGCCGCATCGGATGCGCTGAGCCTGCGTTTTGCGAAACAGTATCGCAGCATCCTTGCGGCGCTTGCGATCATCAGCACGGTCATCACGATCGCCTTTTTACTCTACGACGAAGCCGAGCTGCACTGGATGATCCTCGTCTGCGGTCTGATGTTCGCCGCCGCGTGGCTCGTACAGCGCCGCGGAAGGCGGATCGCCTGTCACCGTCGGTATCTCGAATACCGGACGCTGGCGGAAACGCTTCGCGTGCAGGCGTATTTACGGTACGCCGGGAGAGAGATCCGCGCGTTTGCGCTGCTTCCGTGGTCGGCGCAGGCGGACGACGCATGGATCGTCGCTGCGCTCAGAGCGGTTTCGATCGGCGGCAGACCGTATCCGGCGCACAGCATCAAAAAGCTGTGGATCGAGGATCAGCTTGCGTACCATCTCCGCGCCGGCAAAAAATCCGAGCGTGCAAAGTCGTTCAGCGAACGGATCGTCGGCGTCGCGCTGTCCGTCAGCATCGTGCTGTATTTCCTTGTGCTCCTGTTCGAGCTCATATGGGGGGATCTGTTTGCGGCGTCTCTGCACATCGCAAACGCCGGTCTCTACCGTATGCTGTCAAAGCTCCTGCTCGGCGGTATCTCGGCGGCAACGCTGTTCATCTCGAACTACTACGGACGGCTGTCCCTGTCGCGGACGGCATCCGATCATCGGAAAATGGCGCAGTTCTATGCCGCAATGCAAACGCGCATCGAACGAAGCGGCGAAACCGACGATCTGCTTGTTCTGCTCGCCGGAGAAGAGCTGATCGAAAACGGCAACTGGTGTTCCTATCAGCGAGACAACGCCGCGGATTTCAGTCTTTGATCGCTGTTCTCCGCAGGCAAAACATACGAAAACATCCGCCCCCTTCATGCAAGGGGGCGGATGCTGTTTTCGAAGGATTTACAGATCCTCAGGCGTGTGAATCTTTGCGCTTTACGATCCGGTATTTCATGGCAGGGTCTCCGCCGTCGCTGTAATAACTGTCCCGCCAGAGCAGCACGACCGTGTCCGCTTCGTCGACAAAGCGGCGGTGATAGCGCACGTCCGAAAGCTTGGGGCGGTGGTCCGTGCGGTGCTCGGTGTCGCGCGAGAGCGGCACGGCGGCAAGGACCGGCAGATGACACTGCTTTGCAAATTCCGCAAGCGCCGTCGCGGCGGCGGCTTCGCGGAGATGAACCTCGCTGTAAGGATTTGCCGCCGGGTACGGGCTGCGGTTTTCGACCATGAGCTCCAGCCCGTCGAGAATCAGCACGCCGGTTGAAATCTCGCGCCGCGCCGCGCGAAGCAGCGCAAAGAGGTCCGGGTCCGCAGTACTGTCCGCAAGATAAACCGGCACGTTCTCAAGCTCCTCCGGAAGCAGCGCCATCAAACGCCTTGCGCAGCGCACGTTCAGGCGCTCCTGCGAGTAGTAATACACGGGCGTTCCGCTTCGGGCAAGCTCGGCGGCAAGGTGCTGAAGCAGCGTCGATTTACCCATGCCGGGTCTGCCGCCGATCAGATGCAGCCCTTCGGACAGCGTCTCAAACAGCGCGTCCATCGGAAACGCCGGCGTCTGCCGCTCCTCCGGGTCCGGGCGCAGACATGTAAACTCTGCGATCTGGCGGAAAAACGGACGCTCGATCCGGATCGCGCCGGATAGCCGCAGCGGCAGACGGATCGTGCCCTTGCCCGGCAGGAACGCGGCGGGATCGGACAGTCCTGAAACGGCGGGCAGGAATTCGATCTCGCGGTCACGCGCGCCGAGCACGGCTTCGAGATACGCCTTTTCGTCCGGGTCGCCGCAGGAATCGATCGCATCGGCAAGCTGCTTGCGCTCCGTCGTAAAGCACGCGCCGTCCGGCTCCTTTGGGGCACGGACCGTCAGCTGCGCGGCGAAATACTCGACCGGATGCGTCTCCCGCGCGCGCTGCAGGCGCAGCATCAGCAGCAGATGGTTGACCGCGTGCGCCTTCGGGAACAGTCGCCCGATCGTTTTCAGTTCTTCGACCGCTTTCGCCGTATAACCGTGCTCAGAGAGCGACCGAAGCGCGTCGGAATCCGGATGCTTCTTCGCCTTTCCCTTTCCGATGAACTCCGCAAGGAAGTACGCCGCCGGGTACGGCATGCCGTGCGACACGAACCGGTCCTGCAGATCCTCGCGGAATGCGATCACGCCGGAAAGCGGATGCTCCGGATCGGACAGCCTTTCCTTGTTCAACTCCATCGTGCCCGTGCCGTACACAAGACCATAGAGCGTCAGAAGCTCGGAAAAGGTTTCCGGCGTCGCGGTGGGCGGAAGCTCCTTCGGAAACAGGCTCTTTCCGATCCCGAAAGACCCGTTCATCCCCTCGCCGACAAAAAGGCGCACATCCTGCTCGTCCGGAACAAAGGGCTTTGACGGCTCTTTTAATGCGTCATGCATCCGCCAAAGCACAGACAGCGCTTTGTTCGGGCGCATGGTGAGCGGAAGCGTATGCAGCGGCATGCCGGTCCGTTCGCGGATCAGCGGCAGCGCCTCCGCCGGCACGTCCAGCTCCGGGATCAGCGGTCCCCTGCAGGTCTCAAACAGCGACGCGGCGGGGACGTTGCAGCCGTCGCCGAGAAGCGACGCGCCGCAGGTCGGGCACGTCTTCTGCGCGGCGCCGCAGCGCATCAGATCAAAGCCGGACGGGAACTCGTTCGGATCGACAAATTCCACGGTCTTGCAGACTGGGCAAACGGTGTGCGGCGGCAGCGGATTGCATTCCGAAACGCCGAGCAGATACGCGAAGAAGGAAGCGCCGAGGTTTCCCCGCGCAAAGACCGGGACGCCGTGCGCGCGGCACGCGTCAGCAACGTTCGCCGCAGACAGAAGCATCCGCCACCGGTTCTCGCCGTCCTCCGCAAATTCGATCTCGCGATCCTCCTCGATCAGCCGTTCGATGATCCGTTCGTCCGGGCGGCTGCCGTACCGCTCCTCGAGCGCCGCTTTGCAGCGGTCGCGGACCTTCTGCGCCGCGTTGTTTCTGTTGACAGACAGTTCTTTCTCCATATGGATCTCCTTTCGATTGGTTATACCGGCGGTATCGGAAAGTACTTCAGCGTTCCTACGCCCGAAAAGGTGAAAACCTCCCCGGCAACGGGATTGATCCGCCTCACCTCAAATTTCCCGGCACAGGAACAAACGGCAAACGCCTGTGCAACACGACGTGCTTCATATTGAATGATACGCTCGGGAGCCCGGAGAGACAGATAGGTACAAAGACGCTGTGAACGTGTCACAAGCTCATATGCCATGTGTGTTTTCCCCAGACGCTGCGCCGCCTGCTCCCGAAGCATTTTTCCGTATGCAAACAGGTCATTCTCTTCTTCCTCGCTCATGGGATCGTCCGATAGCACTTCCGTCATCCGTTCAATGTATTGATCGAGGGGCAGGTCCTTTGCTGTTTCATATGCATCGAGCGCAGTCTCCCTGTAAGCAGCGTACCGGTTTTCGATATCCAGGATCCTGCCGAGATCAAAGGACTCCGTCCGGAATCTGCGAAGATAGGTGTTCCAGACCTTCAGAAGATCGGGAGAAAGCCGTTTTTCGATCCCTTCCTCCAGACCGGTCGTGCCGTCGGATCGTTTCGCGATCTCGGAAAGTGCACAATAGAGTGCTTCAAACTCCGTTTTTACACGGGCACAGTCTGCTTGAGACCAGTTCATGATGCATCTGAGCTGAAACCGGAGATCCTTGGTAAATCTGTCACCGGATTCCGTTCCGGGAAGTCTGCCTTTTTCACCGAAAAACGGCTCGATCAAAAGACCGTCTTTCCTTGTACGTTCAAACATCAATTCGATATACTCCGCAGGGGTTCGAACATTGATAAACTCATTGTCCAGAATGACATCTTCGTCTCTTTCATAGCCTATCATGCAACTCATCTCCTTTTTTTGATTTTCGTACGGCAAGTATACAACGTTCGATTCCCGAATGTAATGGTTTTTTCCGGCAATTTCGCGAAAACCGATTTATGTACGATTTTTCGTACGTAAGATGCTGCGGCAGAAGCGCGGCCGCCGCTTTATGCCGCGCGTTCTGTCGATGAAAACGTCTCGGAACAGGAATGCAGCACCATCGTCTGGGCAAAGCGGATCGCTTCATACCGGACGGCGTCTTCCTTCGCGCCTTCGCAAAGCAGGCGGTACAGGTTTTTCGCGCACGCCACAAGCTCTGACGCAAGCGGGCTTTTGCCCACGCGCGCTTCCGCCTGCGCTTTGCGTGCGTTTTCATACGCAGCATAGTACGCCGCCTCGTCCGGCTCGACGGAGACGTCTTCGTTTTCGCGCAGAAAATCGAAATCGAGATCGTTTATTCTGTGTCCGAGTTCCGTTCTAAGCCGGATATCCTCGATCTCCTGCACGATCCCCGTGCGTGCGGCGATGTCTTTGATCCGTTCCCGATCGAACGCGGAGCAGTCGAACGGACGGAGATAGGCGCGCCAGACGTCCAGCAGATCGGGAGAGAGGATCTTTGCGTTCTCCTCCTCGGAATCGGAAAGCCGGCCGCGCAGCTTACTGAGCTCCTTCAGCGCGCCGAACTGCACGTTGCAGACGACCATCATGCGGTCGCGGTCCGCCTCGGTCCAGCGCATCCGGTTGCGGAAGCAAAGGCGCGGCACGGGATGGCTGTATGCGTTTGCGCCCCACATCGGGACGACGAGCATGTTCTCGCCGTCGGTCTGTTCATACATCCGGGCAATGTACGCGGAAGGCGTCATATCGCCGAGCGCGCGGATCGCTTCGGAACGGGTTTTTTTTGCGGGTTTTTCCATAACGGTTTCCTCCTTCAGAAAGATCAGGCGAGCGCGACCCGGTCGACAGACGCGGCGATCGTGTGCAGGGTCAGCGCCTGCGCAAGGCGTATTCTGCCGTAGCGGATGCAGAGATCCGGCGCGTGCTGCGCCGTCATGCGGCAGAGCTCCTTTGTGCAGCGAAGCAGCGTTTCCGCCATCGGACCCTCGCCGACGCGCTCAAAGGCAATGGCTTCCGTACGCGTCTCGTATGCGTCGAGAAGGTCAAATTCGCCGGGTTCCAGACGGACGTCCGCGTTCTCGCTCATGAACGCTTCTCCGGCTTTCGTGAGCGGCAAGCCGAGCTTCTTATGCATCTTCGTCTGCTGATACCGTTCGATGATCTCGGCACGCTCGCGGATGTCGCGGATCCGGCGAACGTCGAAATCGCGCATGTCCGGCGCGGCGACGTACCGGCGCCAATCCTCCAGGAGCGCGGGAGAAAGCACCTTCGCATTCTCCCCCTCGTCGTCGGACAGACGTTTATATACCTTTGCGATTTCGGAAAGCGCGTCCGAGATCGTCTGATAAAGCGTCTTTGCGCCGTCGCGTTCGTCTTCCGTCCAACACATCCGGCAGACAAGCCAGCGCTCGAAATGATGCGGTCCCTCGTCGGACCAATCGGGAACGATCAGCGTGCCGCCGCTTTCGGTGCGGGCAAACATCCGGTCGATATAGGTTTCGGGCGTCATGCTGCAGACGCCGTCGTACGCGGAACCGTCAAACCAGTTTGTATTCTTTTTCTCATTCGTGCTGTGATTCATTTCCGTGGTTCCTTTCTATGATTTTTTCGATAGTCCGGAGCCCGTCAGTTGACGGGCTCGAACCGGTCGGCGCTCTTTGCAAAGGTATGGAGCGTCATCGTGTGCGCAAGGCGCATGGCTTCGTAGGGAATCATAAATTCGGCGCCGAACGTCATCAGACGCCAGAGACGCCATGCAGCGATCACGAACGGACACGCAAAGGGTCCCTTGCCGACGCGCTCAGCTGCACGATCCTCCACGAAGCGGTTGTACGCGTCGATGACCTCGCGCTCGCCGGGTTCAAGCGTGACGTCTTCCACGATGCGAAGACTGTCTTCCTCCGCTTCGGTGAGAGGCGTTCCGAGCCCTGCCTTGCGCTCCAGCTTCTCCCGTTCCCGAATGCATTCAAGACGTTCGGAGAGATCGAGGATGACCTCCCTGTCAAAGACGTCAGGATTGAGCGGGCGGAGGTACTTTTCCCAGACCGCACGGAGATCCCCGCTGAGGAAATCCTCGCATTTTTTCCGGTCTTCGGCGCTGAGACCGCGATACGTTTTTGCGATCTCGGAAAGCATGTCGATCAGCGCTTCGACGTCCGCGATCACACGGTCACGGTCTGCTTCCGTCCACTGCATCTCGCAGAAGCAAAAGCTGTCCGGCTTCCTGCTGCCGTCCTCGGGCCAGTCGGGAACGACAAGGGTGCCGTCGCTTTCGGTGCGATCAAACATCCACGCGATGTACGCGGCGGGGCTTATCTCTCTCATTTTTTGGCATACGGAAAAATCAAACCCAAATTCATTCTTCACTTTTTCAACATTCTTCATTCTTTTTCCATCTCCTTTATTTTGATAGTGACGTCAGTATACACACTGAAAAACCATAAATCCATACTTTTTTTCATCGATTTTTGCGAAAACTTTTTATGTACGAAAATTCGGACATAATGGGGTCGGAACCGGTCTGCCGATGGACCTTGATACCGCTGTTTGCATGCGGATCAGAACCCGATCGCACGCTTCGGCGCCGCTTTCGGCTTCGGCGCGATCTGTATGATATCCGCTTCCGTGATCGTCGCAATATCCGATTCGTTCACCGCGTCGTAGCCCGCGGAAAGCAGACGCGCCGCCTGCGCCATCTTCGCCTTCTCCATCAAGGTGCGGACGAACCTGCCGTTGCCGAAATCGGGTTCCGTGCGCGCGGCGTCGAAGACGGCTTCGAGCTTTTCCTTCGCCCCGTCGGTCAGCGTCAGTCCCTTCTTTTTTGCGATCAGCGCCGTGATCCTTTGAAGCTCCTCGGTGCTGTAATCCGCAAACGGCACGTGAAACGCGATGCGGGAGCGCAGACCGGGGTTTTTATTGAGAAACCACTCCATCTTGTCGGGGTATCCCGCAAAGATAACGACCACCTCGTCGCGGTGATTCTCCATCTCCTGCACGATCGTGTTGATCGCCTCGTCCCCGTAGGAGCCGGACCGGTCGTCCACGAGCGAATACGCTTCGTCGATGAAGAGCACGCCGCCCTTTGCCTCGCGAAATCTCTTCTGGATCGTCGGCGCGGTCCAGCCGACGTATTTGCCGACCAGATCCCCGCGCCCGAGTTCGATGATGTGACCTTTCGCAAGCAGATCGTTTTCCCGCATGATCCGCGCAAAGAGCCGCGCGACCGTCGTCTTTGCCGTGCCGGGGTTGCCCGTAAAGACCATGTGCATGGACAGCTGCTCCGCCTTCATGCCCTTTTCCGAAAACAGCTTCTGCGCTTTTCGGTAATCGATCGCCGTTTTGATGATGCGTTTCGCTTCCGAAAGCCCGATCATCTCCGTGAGCTCGTCATACGCCGAGCCCCTCGGCGCTTCCTTCACCGCCTCGACCTTGGCGCTCGCGATTTCGCGGTACTGCGGATAGACGTCGGTTTTCAAAAGCGCGTTGTACCATTCCGAAAACAGTTCGCTTAGTTCCGGCGCAAGATAGCCCTTGTCCGGTTTGATTTTCGAAAGCAGGGCGTCGTCCGCCTTGACGTTGTTTTCCGCCGCCAGCATTATGAGATGCTCCGTCGCGCGCGACGCGTCGACCAGCTCCTCCGCAAGCTCGATCATGCTGACCGTGCCGAGGTTTTCATAAAGGATCGCCCTGGACGTATTGCATGCGCGTTCGAGGCAGAAGATCGTCAGCACCTCGTTCCGGTAGCGCTTCATCTCCTTGGCAAGCAGCGTGAGCATCTCCCGGTTTTCGGACGCGTATTCGTCCTCCGGATTCTCGTTGCCGGCAAACTGCACGACCAGCGCGCCGCCGATGCAGCTTTTGTACAGCGAATCGTACGCGGGCGGATAGACATCGCCGTCGGGCTTCAGACCGATCGCGCAATAGCGTCTGCTTGCAATGCGCTTATTTGCATACAGCGCTTCCGTCAGAAGCTCGCAGAGCCCCCTGCGGGTCGCGGCGGAATCGGTCCGGATGAGATAATGCACGGGATGTCCGGTCGCCGGGGAGTCGCTCTTTCCCGCATAGATGCGGTCGAGCTCAGGCAGCAGCGTCTCGTTGGACAGATACCGCTGCGCCTCCCGATAGATCGCGTCCTTCATCCGCGGCTCGATCATCTTTTCGGAAAACTGAATGCCCTTGCCGAAGCGGGCGTTCAGCCGGTGCAGCTCGAACCGCTCGAGGACGTCCTCGTCGTCCTCGATGAATCCGCTGCGCGCCGCGTTCTGGAGCAAGCCCTTAGCCACGTGCAGCGTGATCTCCTCCAGGCGTTCGTTCTCAACGGGGAATTCAAGCATTTCGAGATACGTCCCGATCAGCCGCTGCACGTCGTCGCCCGTTTTGAGAAGCGCAACGACCGTGACGCCGTCCTCGTCGACACCCCCGACGCAAAGAAACGCCTCGCGGCGGATCGGCTGCAGAAACGCGTCGATCTTCATCGCCTGCTTTTTGAGAAGATCACGCATACTGCGGGCGCTGTACTGCTGTTCGGCGTCCTCCGGGAAAAATCCTTCATATCTGAAAAACTGCATCTTTCGTCTCCTTTCTTTACGTAACCGCAAGCAGCAGGTCGTTGAGGCTTTTCACCCGAAGGCGCGGACCCTTTTGAAAGCTGCCCGTAACGCCGTTGATCTCGTTCAGGATCTTGACGCCTCTGCCGCCGCTTTGGATCCAGCGTTCGAGGTTCGGGGAGTGATCGTCAAACAGAATGTCGTCCGTGCAGAAATCCGGAACCGCGTCCGCCTTGTTCGTGCCGCACAGCGGAAACAGCCGGTGCGCCGCATCGATCTCGGGAAGGTACCGGTCGAGCCAGTCGTTCTTTTCGTTCACGGACGCCTCCGCCTTCTGCGGAAGCACGGCGGACAGCACGAACACCTCATAATTACCACTCTTGACAAGACTCCGCACGGCGTCCACCATGTCCGTTCTGGGACGAAGCGCCAAAAAATACCCGTCGCGCTCCATGTCCTCCAGCGTTGCGTCGGCGCGGTACTCGCAAAGCACGCCGTCCATATCCAAAAATATCCTCTTCATTTCTTAATCCCTCTCTTTCAAATACATCTTACCGGATCTCCTGTCCGAAAAAGCGGATCGTCCCGTCCGGGATCCGCGCATCCTTCCCGATTCCCGGCATGCGGCACGGTCGCATACAAATACCACATCCTCATTTTTCACTCCTTTTTCCCTTTGCCTGTCGAATATACACCAGATTTTTTGAAAATCCAGAGTTTTTTCCGGTCGATTTTCAAAAAACCGCCGTTTCCGGACTTATGCACGAAAAAAAGGACATAAAAAGAACGCGCCCGTCAGGACGCGTCCTGTTTTCGACCCGGATTATTCTTTCAGGAACGGGATCAGCCCGCTCTGTAATGTATAATTGAAGTATTCCTTCAGATAACTCGGAGCAAGGATCCTTGCGTAGAAAAGATGCAGCAGCACCCATTGCTCCACCGCAGTCGGATTCGCCTCGACCTCGACCTTTACCATGTATCGGTTCGGATCGTCCAGCCTGGTCATGGTACAGTCGCCGAACTGCTCGACAAACGCCTCGACCGCATCGGGCCCCCGCAAAAGCAGCTCGATCCGCTCGGGCTTCTCCTTGCGCAGCGGTGCAGCCGGGTAAAACATTGACAGCATCTCGATGCCGTTCAGACTGTCCTTATCTTCCGGTTCGATCGAATCGGTGTTTTGTTCGAGGATTGCGACCTTTGTGATATGATCCAGCTGAAAGGCGCGTACGCCCGGTTGGTAACCGTATTTCCGGTGTTCTTTTCCCAGCACGTAGTATTGCCCCTGAAACAGGATCAGCCGGTACGGACTGACGCGCCGGGACCTGCTCTTCGGCTTCAGACCGAACCCCAGCTGTCGATAGGAAAACTCGACCTGCCGTTTGTTTTCGATCGCCTCGTCGAGCAGCTCCAGGTTCAGAAACACTTCCTTATTGCCGGTCCTGTGCTTATCCCCGACGGACACGATATGGCCTGCCGCAGTGTGAAAATGCTTACTGGACAGCCTTTTGAGCTTTTTGACCAGATCTTCCGCGTATCCTTTGGCGATATACCGGCTGTTCATCACGGCGTCGATCAGCACGGGAAGCTCGGTATAGTCGAATTCGTGTTCAAAATAACTGCCTCTTCTTCGCTCCGATACGACGTCGTATCCCGCTTTCTCGAGCAGACGCAGATTGTCGGCGATCGCCTTGCGCTCCAGTACGATGCCGTACTTTGCGCGCAGGATCTCCCCGATCTGTTCCTGCGTCAGCGGATGCGCTTCGTCGGTCTCCTCCTGCAAAATCTGCAGAATGCGTAGCAGCGCGATTTTTTTCGATCCGGACTCTTTTTCCATGGATGTACATCCTTTCCGGCGGCACGGACGTTTCCTGCCCTGCAATCGCCGTTCGCCGTAACATACTGTAAGGATATTATATCGGACTTATTTGCAAAAAACAATGAAAAACGCTATTTCAGATAAATTGCGTTTGCCGTGTGCTTTACATTTATTCCCTGAATGAATGCAGATAAATGTTTCAGATACGGAAAACAGCTCCGGGGGAAGGGGACATCCGGAGCTGTTTATATCGTCGGATATGCTGTGAAATCCGACGTTTTCCCGTACGCGGGAAGCTATTGTTCGGTCGTGCCGGTTGCGTAAAAAACAGTATCCGCGTAACGGTACCAGAAGACGTCGCCTGCTGAGAGTCCGGAAAGGATCTCCGCATTCGTTCCGTCGGAAAAGCCGGTCGTTACCGGAACGGGATCAAGAAGTTCGTCCGTTTCCGGGTCGTATCCCCGATAAACGACGACCGAATTGCCCGTCTCATACAGCGCCGCGACGGGGATCAACAGCGTATTGACGTGCGTTTCCCCGGAGATAACGACCGTGCCGTTCATGCCGGGCAGCATGGAACCGGTTCGTGCGAGCGCAACCGTAACCGTATATTTCGTGTTGCCGCCGCTGTTGACGCCTTCATAATCGATCTCCGTGACCGTTCCCGCAAAATGCGTGCCGGAAAGCGCGTCGAGATACACTGATACGCTTTGCCCGACCGAGACGGACAGAACGTCCAGTTCGTCGACCGTGATGTTCAGCAGCATTGTTTGCTGCGGCGTGACCGAAAGCAGCGTCTGTTCGGCGATCCGGTATGCCGGTTCCGGGGTCGAGGAAGCTCCGCCTCTGCCGGAGGGAATATTGAACCCGCCTCCTCCGTGTCCGCCGCCCGGTCTGGGAGCTTGCCCGGAGGGCTGCGGGGAAGACGGCTCATCGCTCGGATCTGCGCTCGACGCCGGCGTTGCGGAAGGATCCGGCGTCGGGGTCGGCGTCGGCGTCGGTGTTGGGGTGGGCGTCGGCGCCGCGCCGGGATAGCAGATCACCCATACCAGCGTACCGTTTTCGTCAAACGCAAAGACGAGCAGATCGCCCGCCGCGATCGACGACGCGGGGATCGTGCCCCACGATCCGGTATAGGAGTAAACCGGCACCGAGGACGCAATCGTATATGTGCCAGGCATATTCATTTCAACGTTCGCAATGGAAGAAACGTTCGTATAGTCCGAGATCGACACGGTACCCGCGGCAATGTTCAGGGACAGCGTACCGCCCGCATTGCCCGTTACCTGCCCGACATAGTGCACATAATCGGCAGGAGAAGCGTCCATCGGCGAGGTCGCAAGACGGCGGACAGTCGGTTCGCTGCCGAGGATCGCGGAAACGGTTTGATACGGAACGTCCTCCGAAATGCCGGAGACGACGCCGTCTCCGGGCGCGAGGATCACTTCATTCTGATACAGCTCAAACAGCGTTTTCAGCTCGATCTCGTATTCGGCGCGCTGTTCCAAAAGCGTGCGGTAATTTGCGGTATCCGAAGCGTCGGACAAGCCGATGAGAACCGTGCCGGCGGCGACCGCAGCGCCCTCCTCGCGGTAGATGCGCGTCACGGTGCCGAGATATTGCGTCACATTTAAAGGACGGTGCACAGAGAGCTTACCGCTGCCGTACAGCGTGCCGCTTTCGTCCGAAACGGAAACCGTCTCGCCGATCGGATAGTTTTGATCGAGTACGGAAACCGTGACGGTCTCCTCCGACCGATCGGTGATCTCGCCGGGAACGACCGTGCCGTCCGAAAGCATTACATACAGTACGCTGTCTGCGGAAGGACCGTTTTCGGCGGGGAGTTCCACGGACATCCGACCGTCCAGCGAGAGGAGAAGCAGACTGCCGTATTCCGCCATCACGTCGGAAGCGTCGTCGCCCACCTTCGCATAGACTTGCTTGACCGTTCCGGACGCCGCTGCTGAGAGCGTCGTTTTTCCGACGGCGTCGTGTGCTTTCTGCAACTGCGCGTCGATATCGGAAATCGCTTCTTCAACATCCGAGATCGCAACCATCACGGACGTTTTGTCGACCTTGGCGACGATCTGTCCCTCCGTAACGGTCTCGCCGTTCTGCACGCAGACCGCCGACAGCTTGACTGCGGCGGGCAGCGTCACCGTTTCTGCTTCCTGCTCCGCAAGGAATCCCGATTCGATCAGCGTTTCCGTCAGGGAGCCCAGTTCGACCGCGCCGGACAGCACCTCGACCTTAGCGACCGCTTCATTGGTCGATTTGGTCGAATCGGCGGGAAACAGCACCGCCACCAGCACAAGCGCGCCGATCAGAAACAGGATCGCGGGCCACACGGCGATCTTTCTGCGCGGCGTGGAATCGTCGTCAGAATCGTCGCCCCGCATCGCCTTCAGCTTCCTGCTTTTTCGCGCAAGGAAGATCAGCCGCACGATGCAGAGCACGACCGCCGTCGCCGAGCCGATCAAAAACCACAGCCAATATTGCCGTACAAACAGCACGGCGCTAAAGAGCCATGCCGGCAAGATCGTTTCAAGCTCGGATGCAATACCCGTATCGGTCGTCTGCGTGCCGTCGGAAGAACCGCTGTCCGGACGACGTCTGCCGCTTCCGTCGGAGGAACCGCTGTCGGGTCGGGACGGACGCGTACTGCCGTCGGAGGAATCGCCGTCGGGTCGGGACGGGAAGCCCTCGCCGCTCGGGAAGCTCCCGCTGAAGTCAAAACCGTCCGGCGCTTCGCCGCTCGGGAAGCTGAAGCTTCCGTCCGAAAAGTCCGGCGTTTCGCCGCTCGGGAAGCTGAACCCGCCCTCCGGCATTGAGAAGCCGGAGGACCCGTCGGGCATGGACGGGAGGTCTCCGCCGGAGAAGGACGGTCTGCCGCTCTGCATCTGTTCCGTCGCGGCGTCGCTTTGCGCGATCGCGCTTTCCGGAATCAGGAAATATACCGCAAGCGTAACGGCAAGCATCAGGGAAAACAGAACCAGTAAAATCGAATACAGAATCTTCTTTGCTTTCATAATTCCCTCCTCAGCCGCCGTAGTGCAGCGCGTCGATCGGCGCCATGCGCGCGGCCTTGTTCGCGGGGTACAGTCCGAACACGATGCCGATGAAGAAGCAGAAGCCGACCGCGATCAGAACGATCGCGCCGGACATTTTGAAGGTCAGGTCGATGCCGGACACGACCGTGGTGATGAGCATCAGAACGCCCCATGAGCCCAGGATACCGATCGCACAGCCGAGCATGCAGATGACGATCGCCTCGACCAGAAACTGCAGCAGAATGACGCCGCGGCTTGCGCCGATCGCTTTGCGGATGCCGATCTCACGGGTGCGCTCCGTCACGGTAACGAGCATGATGTTCATGATCCCGATGCCGCCGACGATCAGCGAGATCGCCGCGATCCCGCCCAATAACACCGCGAGGACCGACGTGACGGAATTCATCGTGTTTTCCAGCGCGTTTTGCGAGGAGATCGAAAACGCGTCGTCGTCCTTGTCGAGCCGTTCCAGAAGCAGCTCCTCCATGCGCGCCTTGGCGTCGTCGGTCGTCACGCCGTCCGCAGCGGAAAGATAGAAGGAGGTGATCTCCGCCGTTTGGGACGTGCTGATCCGGATCAGCGAGGGATAGGGGATATAAGCGATCTGCGATCCGCTGCGAAACGGGCTTGTCAAGGAATCGTCGTTGTCCTCCAGTACGCCCACGACCGTGAACCGGTAGCCGTTCAGCGAGACGTCCTCGCCGACACAGTCGGCATAGCCGAAGATCTCGGTTGCCGCCGTTTCGTTCAGTACGCAGACGAACGAATGGTTGTCGACGTCGACCGTTTTCAGAAAGCGTCCGACCAGAACCGTCAGCTTCTGAATGTCCGCATACGGCGCGGTGGTGCCGTAAACGGTCACGGACGTGTTCTCGGAGCCGGATTTTGCCATGACGCTCTCGCTCGCGGCAGGCGCGATCCTGCCGAGCTTGGGGTCGTTCATCCAGTCGGAAAGGTCGTCGATCGTAACGGGGTCGCCCTTGTTGTCCGAAATGCGGACGGTCATCATATCGGATCCGAGCGATGCGATCCGCTCCTGCACGTTGCCGGTCGCGCCGTTGACCAGGCTTACCAGAATGACCAGCGCCATGACGCCGATGATGATGCCGAGCATCGTCAAAAACGCGCGCATCTTGTTGCCGGAGATCGACTTCAATGCCATACGAACGGATTGAATCATGCGCCCACCTCCGTCACCCTGCCGTCCAGAATATAGATCGAGCGGCTTGCCTGCGTTGCGACGTTCGGATCGTGCGTGATCAGCACGATCGTGTTCCCGGCTTCGTGCAGCTCGTGAAAGATGTTCATGATCTCCTGTCCCGTGTGCGAATCGAGGTTGCCCGTCGGTTCGTCCGCAAGGATCAAAGCGGGCTGCGCCGCGATCGCCCGCGCGATCGCCACACGCTGCTGCTGACCGCCGGAAAGCTCGCTCGGCAGATGATGCATGCGGTACGTCAGCTGCACGCGCTCCAGCGCTTCGGTCACGCGGCGCTTGCGCTCCGCCTTCTTGACACGCTGATAAATCAGCGGGAGCTCGACGTTCTCGTACGCCGTAAGCTGCGGGATCAGGTTGAAGCTCTGGAATACGAACCCGATCTTGCGGCTTCTGACCTTTGCCAGCTCGTTTTCGGTATAATCCTCGATCGGCGTTCCGTCCAGGAGGTATTCGCCGGAATCCGCGACGTCCAGACAGCCGATGATGTTCATCATCGTGGACTTGCCGCTGCCGGACGGTCCGATGATGCTCACAAATTCGCCGGCTTCGATCGTCAGCGACGCATGATCCAGCGCTTTCACGACCTCGTCGCCGATGCGATAGGTTTTTGAGATTTCCTTCAGAACGATCATGGATCAGTCACCGCCGTTTCCGCGTCTTCTTCCGCTGCCGCTGCCGTTTCCGCTGCCGGAAGGTCTGTTGCCGCCGCTGCCGCCGGGATTGGGCATGCCGCCCGAATTGCCTCCGAATCCGCCGGAGCTGCCCGAACCCGGTCTGTTGCCGGAATTTCCGCCGAATCCGCCCATGTTGCCGCCGAATCCGTTCATGAAGTTTGCAAAGTCGTTCGTCGCCGTTTCCTTATAGTAAACAGTGTCGCCCTCCTTGAGTCCGCTTGTGATTTCGATATATCCGCCGCCGGACAGCCCGGTCTCGACCTCGACCATGCCGGAAAGCTCGCCCGTCGTTTCATCCACGGAGGTATACACATATGCCGAATCCCGCGTCTTCGTGACCGCCTTTTCCGGTACGATCAGCGCGTCGTCCACGCCCTCGATCCGGATCGAGACCGTCGCGCTCATGTTCGGGTACATCTTCTCCGTGCGGTCCATCGTCACCTCGACGGCATAGGTCGTTACGCCGTTGCTGCTGGTCCCGGTCTGCTCGATCGCGGTGACCGTGCCGGTAAAGGCGTCCTCCCCGATGGAGGAGATCACGACGCTTGCCTCCTGTCCGACCGAAACCGCAAGGACGTCCGATTCGTCGACGGACGCCGAAACGATCATGTTTTCCTGCGGAACGATCTCCATGAGCGTCCATTCGTCCTCCTCGTTTTCTTCGCTCTCCGTTTCCGAAAGCGTCGAGATCTTGCCGGAGACCGGCGCATAGATCGCGCCGACCTTATACAGCCGGACAAGATCGTTATACGCCTCTTCGCACGAGGCGCGTTCTGTGAGCAGCGTTTCATAATTTGCGGTAAACGCCGTATCCTTCAGCATAATCAGGATCGCTTTTGCATTGACGATCTGATTTTCCCGCACATTGATGCGATTGACGGTTCCCGCATAGCCCGTGATCGAAAGCGGCTGATGGATCGTAAGTTCGCCGGCGCCGAGCGCATTGCCCTCCGCGTCCAAAGCCGTCGCCGTGTCGCCGACGAGCGGCTTGTCGTCCGTGATCAGAACGGTCGCCGTGTCGTCTGCAACCGAATCGACGGTCCCCGCAAATTCGGTCCCGTCGGACAGCGCGACGGTCAGGGCGTCCCCTGCCGCAAGCGTTCCCGCGGGGATTTCAAAGGAAAGATACCCGTCCAGCGAAAGGACCATAAGCGCATTGTGCGCATACATGACCGAGAGAACGGAATCTCCCTCCGCGCAGTAGATCTGCTTCACACGACCATTGACGGACGAGCGGATATAGGTGTCGACCGTCTCCTTTGCCGCGGTTGCGATCTCCTTGTCAAGATCGTCCAGCGTTTCCTGCAGCGCATTGATCGCGGTCAGGACCGAAGGCATGTGTACGCTTGCGAGCTTGTCGCCTTCCTTGACCGTGTCGCCGACTTCAAACCGTACGGTCTGTACGGCGACGCCGCTCGGTACGGAAACGGAGGTCGCCTCCTGCTGCGACAGCACGCCGCTGCCGGAGATGGTCGTGCTGATGCTGCCGCGGCTGACGGTTGCGGTCAGGATCTCGGTGGTATTCTTTTGTCCGTACGCTTCCGTCACACGGTCGCGCAGGAGCTTGACCGTGACCGCGCCTGCAACGATCAGCACGGCAAGAATAATCAGTACGGTGACGAGCGCCTTGCGCCCGCGTTTTCTGCGTTTGGATGCTGCCATTCGCGTTCTCCTTTTGGTGATTCGGCTTTTTTGCCGATCCTAAGTCTTTTATACAACGGTATCATAAACGCGGTTCCTGAACTGTACTTGAAATGCGCCGGTCAAAACTGTGTCGTATTTGAAAAGAATGCTGTTTTCTATTTCAGGTACGTTTCAAGTTCCGCCGTTATTCTGTATGCACGATACAATTCGATAAAAATCGTTTCCAAAGCACAGAGGATCTGTGATATACTGTCAGATATAAGGCGGCTTCTGGCACAGCCTTGTCTGCAAAGAGAGGAAGAACGGGATGCGGGTATTGATTGCGGAAGACGAAATTGCGACGGCAAAGGCGCTTAAGCTGCTGCTGGAGCGGGAAAAATATACCGTGGACATCGTGCACAACGGAATCGACGCATGGGATTATGCGTCCTCCGTTCCGTACGACGTCATTGTTCTGGATATCATGATGCCGGGTATGGACGGGCTGGAGGTGCTGCGCCGGATCCGGAAGCAGCGCATGACGACGCCCATCCTCCTTTTGACGGCGAAGGCGGAGATCGAAGATCGCGTCGCCGGGCTGAACGCCGGTGCGGACGATTATCTCCCGAAGCCGTTTGCCTCCGTCGAACTGATCGCGCGGGTCAAGGCGCTTTCGAGGCGCAGCAAAGCGTATACCGATTCCGTAAGACAAATCGGGAATCTTTCCCTGGACGGCAACCGCTATGAGCTGTCCGTCGGAAGCAATCGGATCCGTTTGACCAATAAGGAATACCAACTGATGGAGCTGTTCAGCGCGCATCCGGGATTTGTGTTTTCAACCGAGCATCTGATGGATCGGATCTGGGGCTATGATACGGACTCCGAAGTGGATGTGGTCTGGACGCACATCGGGTTTTTGCGAAAGAAGCTCAAGACGCTCGGGGCGAACGTTGAGATCCGGACGATCCGCGGCGCGGGCTATGCGCTGGAGGTAATCTCATGCTGAAAAAACTGCGTTGGCGCATCATTGCGGTCGCGATGGCTGCCTTTTTTGCGGTCACGGTTCTGATCGTGGCGCTGATCAATGTGACAAACTACTATACGGTCGTCCGGCAGGCGGACGAAACGCTGGATTCCCTGCTGCGATTTGAAGCGGGACGAAACGAACCGGCAAAGGAAAGCGATGCGCCTGCGCCGGAGTTTCCGAATCAGCCGGATCAGGAATTCCGATACATGACCCGATTCTTCACGGTACGCACCGACGCGGACGGACGCATACAGACCCCGCTGATGCAGTATATCGCTTCGGTGGACAGGGAAACCGCCGCCGCATATGCGCAGCGTGCCCAAAACAGGCGGCAGGATCGCGGGTTCCTCGACAGCTATCGCTATCTCAAGCATTCCGGGGAGAACGGAACAGTCATCATCTTTCTGAACGTATCCCGCGAGCAGAAATTCATGGGATCGCTTCTGACGGTCTCCCTTCTGATCGCGTTTTCGGGCATGCTGCTGATCTTTCTGCTGGTCTTTCTGCTGTCAAAGAAGGCGATCAAGCCGTTTGTGCAGAATCTGGAACAGCAGAAGCGTTTCATCACCGACGCAAGCCACGAACTGAAAACGCCGCTGACCTCCATCGGCACGAGTCTCGATATCGTAACGCTGGAACACGGCGACGATGAATGGACCGACAATATCCGCACGCAGACGAAGCGGCTCAGTAAGATCGTCGGGGAGCTTGTCACCCTGTCCCGTCTGGACGAGGCGAACCCGCTTCCGAACAAGGAGACCTTTTCCCTGAGCGATGCCGCGTGGGAGATCGTCGAATCCTTTCAATCCCACGCCCGCACGCAGGAAAAGTCGATCGCGCCGGAGATCGCGGCGGACGTCACGCTGCACGGGGAACGAACGGCGATCGTCGAACTGCTGTCCGTCCTGATCGACAACGCGATCCGGTATTCCACCCCGAAAGCGGTCGTCCGATTCTCTTTGGAGAAGAAGGGCGGTCATATCCATATCTGTGTGCAGAATCCCTGTAATTATGACACGCCGCCGGACTGCAAACGCCTGTTCGACCGTTTCTACCGTCCGGATGAATCCAGAAGCCGCGAATCCGGCGGAACCGGCGTCGGTCTTTCGATCGCAAAGGCGGTCGCCGAAGCGCACGGCGGCAAAATCTCCGCCTCCTGCCCGGACGGCAGGGAGATGCGGATCCATGTCGTATTGTGAGCAAAACCGGGACGATCTGAATCCCTCATAAACAGAAAAGCCGATCGGTCTATGTTGACCGAATCGGCTTTTTGCTTCTATGCGTTCTATCCCGTCATTTATCCGAACAGCACCTGGTTGACGATGCTCTCGAGGTACTCCTGTCTGCTGCTGCCGGGAAGCGCCGGCGCGCCGATTCGATTGAGGGAGTATCAGCATCAAACAGAACAGCACCCGTAAGGGGTGCTTATTGAGGAGGCGCTTGCGCCTTTCGGCTCGGTCACGATTCGGCTCTGAAGCCCCCCAATCGACCCTCATCGAACCGGCGCTGAAGCGCCGCTTCGATTGTGGGGGTACCGGCATCAAAACAAAAGCACCCGCTTTGGGGTGCTATTGTTTTGGAGGCGCCACCCGGAATCGAATTGCTCTTTTTGGTTATAAACCACAATATCTTGTTATATTCAATTCATTTTGATACTACATATGGACATAACAATCCATTAAATCCATATGAAAAATACAAACTGTGTCCACTTTGTGTCCAGTTAACACGGGTTATATCATAAGGTTTGGTGCAAATAACCGGTTTTGCGCCTGTATTATATTGAAAAACCACATCCGTTTCCTGTAAAAGTTATTCAGTTTATACTCTTCAACTTTGTGACAAAATTCAAATAGAACAACGGCGATTTCAGAATCCTTTCTCGTTCCTTTTCCGAAGCGCCCAATGGTAAAAGCATAACGCCCTGATTCGTAATCATCGCATTGAAATCATCGAAACCGAACCATTTCATAGGAGGTGTGAAAAAGATACGCCCGGTTTGATACGCATCATATAACCGCCTTAGATCCTTGCACAGCTTTCTTGTTTTGCCCTCGACCGCCAAGTCGATGACTTCGCCGTTGTCATCCAAGAGCGGTGCGCTGAAAACCGAGGCGGAGAAGGCATGGGTCCGCAGCTTCCGAAAATCTATAGGATGGGAACCGTTATCCTGCGTCAAGTATTTTTCATATTGCTTTCTATAGTAATACGGGTCGGGAGCGCCGATTCCCCGACCGGTCAGGGTGGTCGGATCGTACCAAACAGGCAGGCTCGTCAGCGCAAACTCCTCGCCGATTTTGAGCGACGATTCGCCCGGATTCCAAAAATAGGAGCCGTCAATCACGGCTGCATCCGGGATAGCAAGCCGGAACAGATGCTTGGCGATATCCAGCGTCGAGCCTGTTCTGGAGACTTCATCCACGATCAGCACACGCTTTGCATCAAGGACGGTCGGTTGACGCATCACCCAGTCATCGCTTTCCTCCTCGATCCCTCCGGGGATATACAGCGCCCTGATTTCGGCGAGATGTCTCTTCGACAGATTCTGAATATTGTTCCTGAAATCGATGTAGGTGGCAAGCTCGCCGTTGTCCTTTTGCCTGCCGTCGTCGTCCACATTGACGCCGACGTATCTGAACCACGGCGCCCTGTCGATATTGATATAGGAGTGTCGGGGTCGCTTGACAGGAACACCGGCTTTGTCTTTTTCGGCAAAGTCGTTCCAGAACAGATTGACGAGCCACGAAACCGGTCTTGCCGATTTGTCCAAGTAAATGACATGGTCATACGGAACGCCGGAGCCCAATCGGCCGTCGATCACCGATATCAGCTGTGCAGTATCCTGCAGATAGTGCATGATGTTTTCGTTGATGTTGATCCTCTCGTTAACGATTTTACCGTTGCGAAGCACCTTGTGCGTCTGCTCGGCAAGGACCGGAAACTCCTCCGCTGAATGCGTATACTGTGTCAGCAGTTCTTCTTCGGTTTGCATAGGTGTAATTCCTCCCATAAATGATGATTACACATTAAGCGTGACGTCTGATTACAGGTCGTACAGCCGATCACGCTGTTGTCTTATAGAAGTCATCATCTCATCAAATTCTTTTTGGCATTCTTCCTCGACCATCGATACGCCCATCAGTTTTTTGCATCCGGAACAGAAGCGCATGTACACGCTTCAAACCGACTTCGGCAGGAGGGATATCATCAAGTCGCAGTATTTTCGTGTATAGCGAAACGCAACTGTTCAACAAGTTCTTCGCAGAATTAAGGCTGCTTGACGTTCGGGTCTCATCTGCTAACAAACATTCTGCTATAGATTCATAGACTTTTGCAAGCCTCATCCGATCCTCGGGAAGTCTCGTTTGTTCCTCGATTATCTCACCGAGCCCCTTTGCTCTTTCTATTGCCTGAAGATATTTCGCACGGTCTTGCCTTTCGTTATCGGCTTTAGACACAAGGATTTCAAACAACAGTCGGTATTTGTCCGTCCCGCCGTTCTTCCGAACGTACTGCATACATAAATCCAGCGCTTTTTATTTCGCGGTATTTCATCAATACGGTGTTTTTGCAATGACGCGTTCGTTCGGAACGATCCGACTGTAGAAACGATAACCGGTTCGGGATTCGATCAGTGAGAAATGGTTTGTCGCCTGTACATCTTTGTCAATAATTCTTGCTAGTGCTTCCAATTCAAAGATTGTCCAAGCTCGTTCGTCATTAGCAGTTCCGAAAAAAGGACGGATATCAAAACCGTGAGAAGTATCTATCTCCATTTGTCCTGTTTGGTAATTTGGAACAAAGAGTTTTCCGGTTCTTGAGAGGCTCAGGATAACACTTCCTTCACCTCGGACTTGGACATAAACTATCTGAGGAAGATTCTGAATAAAGCTATCTTTGAATGCAGCATACTTTTTGCTTGCTTCAATTGCCGGAATATGCGCTTTGATTCTGTTTTCATCTTCTTCTCTCTGCTGCGCTTCCAACCGGAACGCTTCCTGTTTTTGCTGTGTTTTCAATTGGAGCGTTTCTTGCTGTATCTGGAATTGCCTCTGCTGTTCCTGCTTTTCTCTTTGCCTTTCCATTCTCCGCTTTAATATGATGCTCACAATAAGAATGATTGATACTAATCTAAGGATATTAACGGCGTAATGATACCAGTTTGCGTTTTGCAGCTCCTTCGCATAGTATGCTGATATCAAAGGAAAGATAAGGAGGATATTCAGAATACCTGTCCATATCTGATCATAATGAACAAAGCAGTACCATATAAACAAAACAGCGACTGCAGGAGCGGCTATGACACTCAATGATACCAGAAGAACGGATGATCTTCCCAATATCTGATTGTAAAGAAAAGCAATTATCGCTTCTGATAATAGCGATTCAGCTAGCGATAAGAACAGATCCGAGAGGTCGTCGAAATTATCTCTTGATAATATAGCATGAAAACTCCATAGCGCAATAAAAGAAATGATGCAAACGATTCCAACGACCGCCTTTACGGAAACAAGGGAATTCAAGCAAGCAAATGGGAATAACAATGCAATAACTATTGCACATATTACAATAAAACTCTGTCGTAATCTTGTTTTGTTATCGGAGCTCATTACACCATTCCTTTGATGTTTTCTTGACGAACGCGAATAAGGTTATGATACCATCAATACGGTGTTTTTGCAATAACACGTTCGTTTGGAACGATCCGGCTGTAAAGGCGAAACCCATTACTAGACTTCATCAGCTTGAAGTATTTTGTTGCTTGTACATCCTCATCAACGATTCTTGCAAGTGCTTCCATCTCAAATACTGTCCAATCCCGTTCATCGGCTTCCTTTCCGAAAAAGTAATGTACCGATAATCTGGATTTATCTAGCACCATCTTTCCTTGATTATAATCCGGAATCAGGATTATACCTTTTTCGCTATGCTTTATTTCAACCAATCCAGAAAAAACACTGATTTCAATGATTTTGGAAAGATATTGATCGAAAAAGCTCTTGAATGCCGAATACTTTCGACTCGCTTTAATCAGGGGAATATGCGCTCCGATTCTTTTTTCGTCCTCGCTGTTCAATCGAATCGTTTCACTCTTTGCTTTAGCATCGGCGTGAAACCTTGCGAATAAAAACAAGATGTTTGGTACAGCAAAAAGAACGATTAGAATAAGCCAAAATGATATGCTGCTGTACTCAGTTTCGTAGAAAGCAATTTTGAAAAATAACGCAGTAATAGCACCTGCAGCTAATGAAATCAAAAATGTACTTCCGTAATTCCCACTTCGACCACTCTTTCCCTCAGCTATTGCATTTCCAATAGAGTATACTTCAGGCACCAACCCAATAAGAATAACGACCCATTTGCCGGCATTCATACCGATCACCTCTTTTACATTGAAACAATAGTCCTGCTCATATCTGCTATAAAGCACAAAAACGAGACATGCTATTAATGCTATATATGAGCAGGTAAGTTATGCTGTGTGTGCAGTTTATAATTTGTAGAATCGTTTGATCTTGAGCCTGCGGAAATGATGTTTGCTCCCGCGAGGACGTCCACATCTTGAGCAATGTGTATAATTCATCAAGTTGGGTTGTCCGCAGTAACTGCATGTCCATGTCATAGTTGTTTTCCTCCTTGTTTGTTTATAGGTTATAACGCGTGAAAATCATAATTATCGTATGTTTTATGTTTTAACTATTATACTATTCCTCTCCGTATATAGTATTACCTTGAATAGTACCTATAGAAATTCCATTTCCCCTTAAGATCAATAACGTTATCAACAATGTTCTTGCCTGCTATCACGACACTACCATCAGAAGCAAAACCGACCGTCATATTTCCGCTGGCCTCAATCCTAACGATATCTGTCCAAAGACGTTCTTCAAAAGTGTCACATTGACCATAGTAGTTCAATCCGACAGCAACAACGGTTCCATCACTCTTAAGACCGACCAAATGATGCGACCCGGCAGAGATGGAGATGATATCTTTCCAGTTTGAAACCTCAAATAATTCGTCTATTCTGCCAAATGTCCCATCCCCTTTCAACACCGTAACCCCAGTAAGAGCAGGAAATACACAACTACCGTCAACAACAACCGTTCCGTCGCTTTTTAGACCCGCGACGAAAGTATCGCCGCATGCAATTTGGACGATATCGTTCCATTCTTCTACAAGCGGATTGCTTTCCCAATCTCTCCCGCTGACAGTTCCGTCATCGTGGAGAATGAAGAATTGGTTTCCAGATGCACATATTGCTTTACAGCTGTCATTCCAATAGGCATTATATCCTCCCGCATATGCTCTATATACTGTTCCTTCATCTGAAAAACAAATAATCAGTCCGCTATAATCAGGATTTTGGGGATTGATTGCATCACATATACAAACATCGCATATATGTGTCAAACTCATCAATGTAGAAAGGTCATAAGAAAGCTCATGTTCTGCATAACACTGAATCTTTCCATCGTTTGTTATACCAACGACCACGCCAGAACCGATGGCGACTTTCTTAATGTTTTTCCAATCAGATACGGATGATAAATAGTCAGTATCATAACTAACAACTCTGACACTTCCATCTTTCAGAATGAAAAGGGCTTTCTGATCATCTTCTACCCACTGTACAACGTAGTTATCGTGTGAAAAAGAATAATCATCTTTAGAAGATTCGCTTACTTCGGGGAATGAAAGCAAATCAGATACATTTTCGTTTTGTTCTTCGTTCTGAGCATTCTCTTCATTTCTGTCCGATGTAATAGAAGCTATGGCTATAACTGGGCGCACACCCCTTGAGGTGTCACGAGAAGGCATGCTAGTCGCTATACCGGGCCAAGAAACGATCATGGTCTGATCCAACCATTTCCCAGGACTGCTCAGCCACCAGTCCGCAGCTAATTCTCCATATTCTTTTTCAAGTTCGGCGTAATCCTCTCGAATCTTCTCTTCTGTCTCCGCAGAGCCCTTTGAAATCATTTGCTGTCGGATATATGCCTCTTTTGCGTATGGTGTAAAAGTAGCTTTGAGCCTTTCAGAAACAGATGACGTTGAAAAGAAGTCTACAACAAAACAGTCATCAGTTACGTCAGTTAAGATATTTGATGATGAAAGGAGCTCTTCCTGTCTAACATCTATTATGTTTTTTATGTATGATAATTCTCCTAAATAGTCAGCAAGTAATGGCAACGAGGAGTCAATCTCTTTCCGTCTCACATCGCTGTAGCTTTCATTTAACCCTCCAAGCTGGTATGAAACATCATCACATAATGTTCGGAGATCTGCACGATCGAGGAGAAACACATGATCCACCGTATTATAACCTCCCGGCGTTTCATATCCCATGCCATCTCTATTTTGATGACAAACTGTTCGAATCCACTGTTTATCATCATCTGAAAATGACGACTCATAGAACTCTCCATTTAACCATTCGCGTAACGAACAATGTTCCCAATCCGTATTGATATACTCGTTTTCCGCATAAGGTTTGCAATCGAGAACATACTTGCTCATAGCAAGAACAACTCCTTTATCAGCGTCCACGTCCACGACAACCCATTCAATATCTTCTGCTCCGTTGTCATGATTGTTGTCTTGCTCATATTTTCCAAGCGTGAACACGTCACCTTGTTTCGCGGATGCGAAGAAAGACGAAGACAGTGGCTTTTCCATATCTGAAAAAAACACCGATTTGCATAATATAAACACGCCGACACATAGCAACAATGCAGCAAATGCAAAGTAAATGATCCTTCTTGTGCGCTTGGCGTTATTTGTATTGCGATTTTTGTCTTTTTGAACGTATTCTATTTTTGCACGACGTTCTTTCTTCTTCTGTTCGGTTTGTAACAAGAAAGCGTATCTTGCTTCTGCATCTACCAACAGATTTCTATTTGTCACCATCTCCTGTCGGTAAGGTGTAAGCCTTTTAAAGGCATCACGTGCGTCTTGAATGCGCTGACCGCACTCCTTAGACGAATCTACTCTGCCTATACTATGGATTTGTTCCATTACAGCATTGGCTGCGTATCGATCTGCCATTTCAGCAGCATGTCGTTGTGCAGCAGTTTGCCTGACATCCTTTTCTTGAAGAAACTTGGCTCTTTCTTCTTCTACGATGGATATATAATTTGGCGCATGTATTGCTAACCATTTCCCTGCTTCTGTTGTATTTTTAATTGAGTCGAATTCTTCTAATTCCTCTTTTGATAGTTCTTTAGAGATTCTTTCTCCTATTCTGACATATAAATCATCTTCGTCCTGCTTTGTCTTTTTGCTTGTATCAATCGAATTATCCAAAGATTGCCGCACGGGTTTAGGATCCACTATCATTTGATTTATGAGCAGAGGGTAATCAAGCGAGTCTTTTGAGGCTTTGCTTGCTTCGGCATCCTTTTTTTGAATATACCTTGTCAACGCATCTATGCTTATTTTGCTGCCTGCTCCCCAGCAGCTGATCGTATCACGCTTAAGATCAAAGCCGCACTTACCACAGATATAGTCAATCAGCTTGGCTCCGCATTTCGGACAATTCATAATAAATCCTCCCCGCTCTTATATCGAAAGACTTATCTCATTTATATAAGATAACTAAAAGCAGGTTCAAATGTCAAGCACTATAAAACCTGCTTTATTAAAAACCATTGCATTTACTCTTCAATAACAACTGTGTATTCCCCAGGGGCAATCCCTTCAACACGGACATACGCAACAGAATCATCATACCGTGTCAGTTCAACCATTTGAGGGCTTTTGGTTACATCATCGGGAAGGATAATGACTCGTTTTCCTGCCGGATGGCTTGAGGCATCAAAGTAAAGCGACAATGTACCATCCAGCCCAATACTGACCCTATTTCGATTCCGATCATACAAACTGGTTTTTATTTCCGTCTTGACTTCATCGGCTTGACTGCCGGATGTCGAGGATTTCATTACAGATGCCAATACAGGGTGGGCAAGCCGCGGCTGTTGCACCGACACTATTTCTTTCATGCTTCTGATATTGAAAGATACCCATTTCTTGAATCTAAGACTTTCCTTTACGATTGCTTGAAGTGACGAACTGTGCTTTTTTGAATATAAGAAAGCAAATACACGTGTCTCGATTCTTTCATCGAAGGTTTCATATCTGGCAGCCTTTTCAATCTCATCTTTCACATTCATTAAGGCATAGTAATTCTTCTTGCATGAAGGACATGCCATTAAATGTTTGTTTATCCGTGCAGCCACAGACAGGAAGTCTTTCGATGTGTTTTTCGCAAACACAAATGCAGAAAGCTCATCAAAAGGGATATGCTCGTTTTCAGATACCTTAGTACTCATTCTTCTTCTCCTTTGTTTTCTCAACAATCCAGTTGCTGCTGTCTGCTATCTGGTGCGGTGTCATATGAAATGGGTGATTATAATAATCACCATAAACGGAGTTCCTTAGTGATGATAATACTCCATCCGGTATACGATTTCCCGATACTGTACTTAAGTCGCAAACCATTTGTTCGTAAACGTTCTGTATCGGCATACCGTCGAATTGGGCTATGATGCTCTTTGGGGAACCGTTCTTTCCGGTCAGTGTTCCCAATAAGCGATTGTATACAAACGCTATCATCTTATCGGGTGTAGTATGAATTTGAAATACTCCCTTCAATGCAGATAAAAAAGCGTCTTTATCTGCACAGCGTTTTGAGAAGTCTTCCTCAAACACATGACCGTGTACTTTATCAATACTTATGGCGTTTGTCAGCACAGATCGTTTGGCTTTTCTGAAAAAATCCATACAAGCGTTATAAACAGCAGTCTTCAAGTATGCGTTTCTTTGCTGTTCAGTATTATGATTCGAGTCCTCATAAAACTTGAGAAGACCGCGAAGCATTTTTTCGGCTACATCCTGCACGATGTCTTCTTTATCGGCTGATTGAAGATCTCGAAACCAGCTATTAACAAGAAGCATAGTGTCATTAACTATAATTTCACCAATGCGATTATAGGCGTCCATATCTCCATGACACATAGCATTTCCTATAAGAATGTATGTTTCTTCATTTCCGAAGATCATTTCATTTACCTCTACTATATTAACGCAACAAAAACCGATTTATAGGATCAAGAAGCATGTCTGTTTTCAGATTCATTTCGTAATGAACGAAATCAGGACCGGATGATCCGAACTTCGTTTTTCGGGCTTTGAATACGGAACGTCAGTTTTTATCAGAGTCAGAACCGGACAGCTTGGGTTTCGGTTACGGTTTAGATATACTTTCCTTGATTATCTCGTTGAATTATATACGTTCCGCGCCGAAGCCGCGGTTGCAATCACTTCAAACACGGTCGTCCCCCTTATATAATACCATTTATCTGCTACTCCTCGCCTTTCATTTGGTCCGAGATACGCCTCCACATTTCAAGTGTGCTTTTGTCCGGAACTCCAATAAGCAGCGAACTTCCATTCTCAATTTTGATTTCTATATCTCTTCTTTTCTCTTCATACAGCCATTTATAGGGCAAATATCTGTCGGTAATGAAGATTGCGTTTTGATTGCTGGATCCTTTCAGTGCGGTTCCGTCATTCAAGTCATCTATGTATTCGCCATCTATAATCAGGTCAGACAGATGGGTAATAATCTCATCTATCATGGGATTATGCATTTCGTACAGTTCAGACAGGGTATTTCCGGTATAAATAATTATTCCGAGTTCCGTGCGGTTCCTTATGGCAGACAGCAGACGATAGAGAGCCTGCACTTGTAAAAAAGGTTCGCCGCCGCTGATTGTTACCCCCTCCACATCATGTGTGGAACAAATCTCTTCAATAAGCGCATCCAAATCGACCATACGTCCGCCATCCAAAGGTCTTGACTTCGGTGACATACAGCCTTTACAGCAGCGCTTGCATCCTTGCAGCCAAACAGCGATTCTTGTACCCGGTCCCAGCGCTGTTGTATGCATATAAATGTCGTGCAGTCTGATTGTATTCAATGAGAATCTCCTTCCAATGAATTCAATCTCTGTCCCATATGAGATGATACTCCTTTTGCATAGTCGATGTTGAGGATAATCTCTGATATCTGAATGTCAAGCAATTCTCTGAGCCCTTGTTCTTGGCAAACCGTTTTCATACAGTCATCAAATGCTTCTTCGATTTTTAAAATCTCATCGTCATTGACATACTTTCCTGCGCGTTTAGCGTTGGCAATAATCAAAGATTGGTTGTTCAGTAAAGAAAGCCTCTCAATCAGCGAATAATTTGAAAAATAAAGCGTAATGGCGTCCGGCTTCATACTCATGATGGGAGTTAAACTGTTGACAATTACTCTTTTGATAACACTGTCCGTGAATTTTGTTTTCAGTTCATGAAAACCATGACGTTGTGCATAAGAACAGATACCGTTCGAGACGGTGGTTGGATCATAATTACAGTTCTCTATTGCATTGAATACGATCTCTTTTATAAACGATTCAATTATCACAACTGGTTCCCCCGTGCATATTATAAGTTGTCACTTCTTGTCCATGCTTCAGATTCTTTAAATGAATACATTATAGCATTTTGCAAGGTTAACTCAATCTGAGCATTCCGTATCTTTTGTTCGTCTCCCTCGTACTCAAGAATGTCAACATTTTTAGAGAAACGATCCCACGCTGTTTCATCTCCATAATTCAAGCGGATTACCTCCGCTTTCAATTGTTCGAGGTTGCCGCCGAAGTATGCTTCACGCATTCTTTCTTCTCCAACCATGTCCCGTAGCTCCGATGCTGCCCTTTGCGCTTCCGGATATGCAGAGATTGCTTCGATGGAAGATCCTTCGTTTCGACGCTGCATTTCCCGAAGGGCATATAGCTCGGTTGCTCCTTCGTTTATGGCACGATTATGCTCCTCTCGCATGCCGTTCTCGTTATATGTTGCTTCGCGCAGCCCGGATCGGTAAGTATTCTGATTACTTTCCTTAAATGATGTCAAATGCATGGCTTCATGCGTTGCAACGTGCGAAAGCGTTTCGGGAGAGCCGTCTTTCATATACACTTGCCCGTTTGCTTCATAATGCCCCAATACATTCGGATCAGCTTCCGGGAAACGTTCGCTGTATTCTTCGGAAGTCATGATGATCGGCTTATGGACTTCTCTTTCGAGATTGATTCGTGTTTTTTGTTCCTTTGGAATAATACCTTCGCATTCGATATTGATTTCTTTTATTGTTTCATCATATGCCTTTTGAGCGACCTCCACAGAAGAAATCTCCTTTTTGTCGTCAACTTCTCTCTGCGGTCGGTTTATTTCAACACAAGCGATACCGTTTTGTTCGCGAGTCTCCGATGAAGCGGTTTCTCTGAATAGGCTTGTATCCAACATGTTAATCCTCCGAACATGTCTGCAAGTATCTTTGAATGATCCGCCTCTTTTCTCGCTCACCGAGGAAAACACTGCGGTCGGAAAGGAGCAAACCAAGCAGACATAAGTCTTTGCCTTGCGGCCATTCCATATGTTTGGCAACGATGTGAAGCTCGTTTGACAGAGACATGGGATCAAAACGATACTGTAAAATATGCTGTGCAGTCAGAGAAACGCGTGGAATGGGAGAGCTGTTTTCTTTGTTAAAGTTTACACAGAACTGCTTCCGTTTGCAAAACAGACAAGCGATATTGTGAATCGGTGTAATACGGGTTTGGTTTATTCGCACCCGATTGACGTTTCTCGATGCTCTGATCCCAATAATAGCATCTCCTGTTTGTAAGGAGGGGAATACTCTTTTCTGAATATCTGTCAGGTTAAGCGCAAAAGCAACTCTATCCATGTCATCCTGATCAACAATTCCATGAATGATTTTAACCTTTGTATTTGAAACCGCCATATCATTGATCTGAGATGCACCTTGATCGGCAATGATAATGCCTGCCCCATATCCTCTGATTTGTGAAAGCATATTGCTGAAATAGTGGCTTGCTTTATCTCGGGGTTCTTGTCGCTTGTCCTTTGCCACATTTGCAAAAACATTATGAGCCTCTTCCAGAACGATCACATTATTGAGACGGTGAGACGCATTTTTCTGACGAAGATATTGATCGGCCTTTATCATCACGAGCATGGCGATAAAAGGCTTTGTTTCAAGTGAAAGATCATCAAGTTCAATGAGAACGGTTCCGGAACAGAGATCCTTCCCCGTGATGGGATGAGCTGTATTCATCGATTCTCCCAATACTCCTGAATTGATTGAAGAAAGCCGGTTAACGAGAGAACCGTAAATATTATTCCTCACTTCTTCTCCATAGGGGAGGTTCTGTTCGCAGTATTCCGGCAGAAACCGAAGAAGATCCTTTATCTGTGGGAATGGCTTACGCGAGAAAATGGCTATATCACCAGAAGTCCATCCCGATTTCATGTAAGTGTATTTCAGTAAGCCGTCAAGAGCCAAACGGGTTGGTTCCTCCATCTCAAATGCGCCGGAGAACGCATAGAGAAGACTGTCGATATGATTCCCGATGAGTACGCCTTCTTCGGGAATCAAAGGATTGATCTGTAAAAGATCCGCATCCTTTCCAAATGAATACACCTTTAGATCCTGGAGCATGCTTCCAAGCAGCCAATACTCTTTTTTTGATGGCTCGATTATCAAAACTGGGATATGGAAGGCATGAACTCCTTGAACGAGGGTAAAGACTGTATTCGTCTTTCCGGCACCGGTGGAGCCGGTTACTAAGACGTGTTCCATGAGGTCTTGCAACGGGAGGGCATAGCCGATTCCACTGTCCGCAACTCTACCTAAAGCAATTCCGTTATCCTGATAAGATGGGTGGTTCAAGTCAAAAAGATGAATACTGTTCTCGGTCTTTGTAAGCTCAATGACATCGAAACCGTTGATCTGCGAGGATGGAAACTGAAGAATACTGGATAAATGCGTATTTGAAACATACGAAATCAGCGACGGCTTCAACAAGGCATCCTCATATTCAAATCTATGATCGCCGAATAGAGGAGCAGGGAGAAATAAACGGCCTTGTTGAAATGGGGTTTCAGTAGTAAAGAATACTCTGGCTTTGTCCGAACTGTCATTCGCACTGTTTAGAATACCGGAGATTGCGTTGCCAATAGTGTTGAGAGATTGCCTATCCTCTGTAGAAAACCACAAACAGGTTTTCCAATAGTCTTCCCCGGAACTGCGATAGTATTCCGTCATTTCTTTCAGTTTGGCATTTAGTTCCGGAATAAAACGGTAACTACGTTTATTCGTTTTTCTGGACTGAAACGAATAAGCCATATCATCGCTCAGTAAGTCCTCTGTTTGACGAAGCAGCACATTCAGAGCATCTGTATATGAAGATGCTTCCGAGCGAGCCATAGGAACAGCAAGAACCCCAAGAATACCATTCCTGCCGTTGTACGCTTGAAAAAGCATATTTGCGATGGGTTCAGTACAGTGAATATCGCCGCTGATAATGCCCGAGCAAGAGGATAGCCGCTTCATATCGGATGGAGGTATAAATCCTGTACGAAAAGAGATTTCGGGAATCATCCCGGATAACAACCGGATGACTCCATCGGCGGGAATTCCTTCTACAGATAGAAAAACACGGAACTCATCGTCTTTCGATATCAGATAATATCCAAACGCAGCCATGTTTCGCGCACAGTAACCAAGGCATGCGGAAATAGCTGTTTGAATTGTTTTCAGATCGTTACGGATATTCGTTGTTTTTCTGTATTGAAGAATACGAACGAATTGCATGGGGCCGATTTCGATACGATCAGCCCCGCAATCCAACAAGCGGTTTTCAAAGCCATTCATGTAATCTCCGGAGAAGAAATCATATAGTTCCTCCGCATGATCAACGATTTCATTATACAATCTTGTGGTATAGTTGGGCATTGAAACCTCCTATTTTATCGGACTGTCATCGGTCAATCCTCTGTCGATGTTACCGTTAGTTTTGCTATTGTAACCGAGTCGTCCTCATGAACGGAAAACACCATTCCTGGAACAATCGCGATCGGTTCATCCAATTCGACATGTACAATAGCTTTATTGCCCGGTCGTAACATATCAAGTTTTGAATCCCTTTTTGCAAAGGTAATAAGGCCTCGAGTGTCCTTGTTAAGACCTCGGAGAAAAGGTTTATATCCTGTAAATACAGGAAGATTTCGACCGCCCTCTTCTTTTTTCAAGAGATTCAACGAACCCGAAAACTCCATGTGCAAGGCATTGGCATTGGGATTCACGATAGCCTGTGCTTCTGTCGATTTGAGTTGTTTGATATTTTGTAGAGTTAATCCTACAACATCTCCTTTTTCTGCAAAGGAACGACCATTATATGAATAAAGACCGTGATTAATCTGCGTAATAAATGATTTTAAGCGATCTCCGTCTTTAAGAATGATGTCAACCGGTTTACCGGCAGCGATGCCGCCGAGCAACACTTTTCCACAAGCGATTGTTCTCTGTTTCACATCAGAAAAGAAACTGTCGATCGGCATGAAAAAAGTGACAGGCTCCTTGTTATCAGATCTTAGAATCTTTGAAACATCCTTCGGAGTATTCACTTCCATGTTCATCTCGATATAGCGGTATACCAGTTCCTTGATTCTGGACCGGGAGCGCCACGGGACTGCACCGTCTGCAAATGATAATGATTGATAAAAACGATCTATTTCAGTTGCATCAGGATACTCCGTCGAATCTTTGAACCAATCGATAATTGCCAACTCTACATCGAACTCTTTTCGAATGAAATGGGATGAATAATTAGCAGATGATTGATCTTGCTGCATTGAGTTTTGGAGAGCTTCTATCTCCATTTCAATTTGTTTTCTTCTTTGTAATAGAGCTTTTTTCCTTTGTAATAGAGCTTTTTTCCTTTCCTCCAGTTGCCGCCTCTCTTCGTCGATGGCGTCGATGATTTCATGCTTAACATCTGATTTGTGTATTTCATCGTCCCAAAGCGAAGCAATCAAATGCGACATGGTTTTCGCCTGCTGTGCCGATAAAAAATGTACCGTGTCTTTGACCGTGTCAAATCCGCAGACTGAGCATTTATGATGATCTAATTGTCCTCCACATTTTAGACACCGCATAATGGTTCTCCTTCAATCTTCCATGATTATCTTTTGCGAAAAAACAGCCAGTATATTAAAACGAGTGCACCTATCGGCCCGAGGATAATCAAAAGTCTGGATGCTATGCCGAGAGTTCCTGTCACAAGGGAATCAAATAGCTTCCAAATACCTCCCGATGTAAAGAAAGATGTGATTGCGGCGATTATGAATACTATGCAGGACAACGCGATCACAGATACAATTCGCATTGCTGCCGCAGAGATCTGACCGTGCGGCTTCACATCGGACTCAATGTCATTGATTCGGATTCGCTTTATAATCAGACGGCTATTCTTTCTGTAAGCCGATATTGTTACATCGTCTCCGACATCTAACTCATTCAACTCCCCATAATAGACAAGGCTCCTCATTCTATCGGGCAATCTGGATTGACTGATTTCTTCAATTCGTATAGTCGTCTCGTGAACAGGATTACCCAACTGAAAAGGTTGACCGCGAAAAACCGCATTTGCCCATTTCAGAAAGCGGGGCATGAAGCGAGAAGAGGGGGTGATGCTATCAACAATACCTCTGTATTGGAGTTTTCTGCCAACTCGCTGTTCAAACTCCGGCTGCTGCGCTCTCCTTGCTGAACTGTGAGGAGTAGTCGGACGAACAGTCTCCTCTTGCGTAGGATTGCCTGAAGAAGAAGTTCGTCTTGATCGGACATATGGAACGAGCACAGAGTCGCAATGAGGGCATCTTATTTCCTCATCGTCATACAGTTCTAGTCCCTGACAGTTTGGACACTGTTTCATATCGCTTTGTCTCCATAGGGGATTAAGTGTTATGACTCAAATCCCCAGGTCTTAGTCATACAGTAAAATCAAGATCGACCGTGGCCAGCAATTCTTTTCTGCTTTTGTTTGCTTCGCCTACAGGAACAACAATCAGACCGATTTCCAATTGCAGATCGTCATTTATATGGATGAAAGGATACCAGCATCCTTCGCTTGGCTTTGGCGAAATTGTTACTGGGATAGTCTTTTCTTTTCCGGCAAAGACATACTTTACATTCAGGAGTGTTTCGCCATCAAAATGCGCGATCCATTTGTTGCTTCGAATAATCGACTGACCACATTGGACCTTATTTAAATCAGAAGCAAACAAATCAACTGATCCTGTTTTTTTGTAATTATTTGTTTCTGTATTCCAAATAAAGGAATCAGCTTTTAAAGAGAAGCCGGATAGTTTCCCTAATATACTTTTTCGATGCCTCTCTGCACGTTGCAATTCTCTTTCTTTCCCGGCTTCGTTGAGTGTACCAAAGTTCTCAAACCCGCAGTAGTCGCAGATAAGCCCATCGTCAGTCACTATAAACTCTGAATGGCAACAAACACATTTCATAAGTGTTACTCCTTTTTATTACTCGATGACTCCAACAATACAGTCATTACCGTTGTGTACATTTCGGTATAGACGCTAATACAAGAAAGAAGCCCCGTATTTGTTTCCTCAAACCAATTTTTGATATCCTCAAAGTTTGATACCTCTATAGCCGGAAGATGGTAAGCGTTCCGTTTTTCGGTATTTTTCAGCATTTCAGGAAGCTCTGGTCTTTGGCTTACAGATGACCATGCATTGTGGATGGCTGTCAACTGATTTTGTGCTTCCGCCATTTGCTTCATTCGGTCTTTGTGTTCATGTATAAAGGTGTCTTTCCACGATAAAAAGCCCAGAACTTCATTAGAGATACTGCTTTCTTTGTCTTGAAATAGTGCCTTTTTTTCAGAAACAGTGGTTATGATCCCTTTTTTTGTGTTGTTAATAACGGTCTCGATCTCATCAATGGAATCATATAGGATACTGATTTCCTTTTCTTTCTTCTCTTTTTCTACTGTTAGCTCAGCAACTCTTTTTCTAAGCGATTCAACATCAACTGTATCAAGATTAGCTACTTCTTTCTCAAGTGTAGAAATCTCCATTCTGAATTGACTAACCTCATCTTGAAGCCCCTTTAATTCGGCTTTCTTGTTTGTAAGGTTTTCAATCTTTGGTCGAAGAATCTTGAGCATGTCGTTAGCACTTCTGATTGCTTCAATCTTTTCCTTAACAAGCTCTTCATAGTACCGGTCTGCATCAGGCAATTCGTCTTTATGGGTTTCAAAGGATAAACTAATAGCATTTGCAACCTTTGCAAGATTTAGTGCATAGCTGTCTATATCACCGATTTCATATTGATTGACATCATTGGATTCCGTATATTCAAGAATATCGTCAATCAATATGGATGTCGCTTCAAAAACATCTTCTGCTTTAATGCTGCTTTTCGGGGTATTCTCAATTAAGGCAATGGCTTTTTTGATGCTTTCCAATTTTATGTTTCCAGTATTCATCTGATTCATCATATTGTTGCGTCCTCCTCTCTAAGTTCGATGCTCCCGCCGCATAACTGTTGAATATTCTTTGATAGAATTCTTTTTCTAGGCGAACTCTCGCCTTTTACGAACAGATACAAAGTAAGATTATAGTTTTTATCTAAGGCAAAGCCAAGCTTTATCGCGGCATTTGTGGGAAGATCATCTAACCCTACAGGATGCCCGAATCCACCCAACCCATCACATACATACTGTATCCATGGAATACTGTCAATGCTAAAATAGGGTTCGTATGTATAAGCTTTTCCTTTTACAAAGTCTTGTCCTTTTACCATTTGCGGAGTGTCATATTCGATATCGTCATATTCCCTGAAAACGATATACTTCTGCCCTCTCTTATCAGGAACAGATTTTCCGGTCGTTTTATCGATTGTTTCTCTTACAATCGCTAAAGAGTATGGTGCTCCGGAAGCTGATGTATAGATACCATTTGCCATTAGTGCAGCTCCATAACCGATTGCATGCTTTCGATTCTCTTTGTATGATAGTAAAGAATTGAACTCTGCATATCGTCTGTCTTTTTCAGATCCGGCTTTAAATCCTTCTGTTTGCTTCATGATCTGCGCTTGGGTTAAATAGAAATTGCAAAAACCTCCTACCATTGCGATCTGAAAGCTCTCTGAATTGGGATTTTCATAGTCGATTCCCCTATTTTTCAATTCTGTACTAACCCTGTTTAGACATTTAGCCAATACCGGAAAGATGGTTTCATTATATGCTTTGACAAGCATCTCGTATGTTACCACATATCTTTTCTTGTTATACTCAATCGGTGGACAAAGAGGTTTTTTGAGTTCACTTTTAATACTGGTTCCCGCCTTTAGTCGCTTTGTGACATCAGCTTCATTTTCAATCAAAAAGTTCTCAATTCTATGCTCAAAAGCATAAAACTCCGCATTCTTCTGTATGGCTTGCGGATCCATTACGCCTTGAGGATCAATAGCTCGGTAGACAACTGCTTCTAAAAAGGCCAGTCCAGCGTCCCCCAGCTTGTTTTGTTCGTTTGCGCCTTCTCCCGTTTTATACTTGATCTGTATCGGTTTGTCTTTTTGAATGTCACATAAAGCAATATCCAAGGTCCCTCCACCGTAATCAATCAAAAGGATCTTGCCAATAAAGTCTTTTCCCGTTTTTTCTTTGTGTTTGTATGCAAAGAACGAGCATGCCAAAACAGGTTCACTCTCAAGTTTGACTTTCCCTTCACCAACTTGCTCTTCAAGCATTTCCTGAAGCATGTTTCTATTTTCAATTCCGGTCTTGTACCATACTTCGGGTACACCGATTACGAGAGAGTCAATGTCGATTTTACCGCTTGTGCTGCTTTTATAGCTGTTGATTAGATATTTCAAGTACTCTTGCGTGATTATACTGGGTTCGCCAGTATGATACCCGTATTCATCAAGCAGCTCTTTTCTTTTTTCAGTTAAGAGCATCTTAAACCCTTTATACGTTTTAGCATCCGGATCTGAATCGGCCCATAGTCTTGCACCAGTACCGAAATACCTCTCGCCATTACTGTCCACGACTAAAGTATCCAAGGTTTCTTTAGTGCCGATCTTAATCGCTTCAATGTCACTGGATACTATATTGCCTTTTGAATCTTTTTTAATATTCGTAAGATGCGTGATAGAAGAATATGTCGTTCCGAAGTCAATACCGATACTTTCCCCCATACCTATACCTCCTCAAATAATCCTATTGCCTTCCTTGCAGCACTTAACCACATGGTACGTGCTTGACCTTCGTGGTCGATGGCGTTGCGAATAAAGGACTTACTGTTTGCGGATTGCGTCTCGTTTCCAATTTCCGAATCAAGAACAATACCGTGTGTTGCTAAAATGGTTGCTATGTTTCGATAGATAGTGCAACATCGACCTGCATCCGCCTTTTCGGTACCGTTATCGAACACTTCAAGTTCACAGCGGACAGTGCTCGGTTCGGTTTGGCTTATTCCCCGTTCTTGGTAACAGGCAACCGTCACCCGGTATCCTTCCGGTCTTGCCAAAGTCATATAGACAGGATCTCGAAGATCTTCCTCGTTGATATGATATTCTTCAACGTACCATGCGTTATCATCGTTTGCGTCAAGAATGTCTATCACCTGAGCGGCTCGCTCACAGCATTCATAATGCAGTCTGCGTTCGCTTTCTTCGATTTGTTCACATGCGGATATTTGCCCGTTAAGCACATCTATATCCTGATGTATCAGCGTCAAACCCTTCTCATCATGTGCGTCAGCACAGATATCGAATCTTGCGTTCGCATCGGACAGGCGTTGCCTGATTTCTCCGAACAGTTCCCGAGCCCAGTATCCGATGCCATGATTATCTTCATACTCGACGTCTTTTCCAATGTGGAGGACTGTTTTCTTCGGCTTTTCAAGCTTTTCGACTCTGGCTAACAAATCCGACAGTGCTTTTTTTGTATCCTTTTCAGCCTTGAGAAAAGCGGCATGGAAAAACTCAAGCAAGCCGAGCGTATTGATAGCTTCCGGTAGGTAGGTTTGCGAAAGACCGATAGCGGCTTCATACCGCCCGAGACCTATATCCTCCAGCACCGAACCCAATGCGCTCCGCAGCACATAACTGCCGGGCTGCAATTGATCGGGGAACAACACTTCATACTTCTCGGGGAACAGTTTTTCGATTTGATCTACCGTTTCCTTAAGTTGCTGATAGTAGTACAAGGACTGCTTTCGATTGTTCTGCATCCGCTTGGCAAGCACGTCAAACTGCGATTTGACTGACGTTTCAAGAGAAGAAATCCTGTTATTTAAGCTGTCAAGATCGTGTTTGTTTCCCTCAGCGAGGCTTCTGATCTCCGTAAGAGCTCGTTTGTACTCTTGCGCCTGCTTTCCGAGTTGACGACCAAACTCTTCGCGAAGAGAATCAAGTTCTTCTTGAATCTGTTCGTTTGCAGCATCGAACTTCGTTTGCATGGCCTGCAGATCTTCTTTTGACATGCCTCCGCTTTCTTGTGTAAGCCGAAGCAGCTTGCGCTTTTCCGCAAGCAATTCTTCCTGTGCGCTTCGCATTCTGCCGAAAGACGCATCCGCTTGTTGCTTCATGGAGTTGTATGTAGTTATCGGAACAACAGCCAAGCAATTCGCCACCTTTCCTCTTATGATAAAGTCACATTCCGAAGCTCTTTTGCCGACGCTGCTTGTTTAATGCCATGGCCTTCGGCAATGTATTTTGAAGGAACGCATTGCCGTTAGGATTGCTTTGACAATCGGGAAGATGTTTCGTCTGCTCTACTCGTAATCCTTCCATGGGAATCGTCGCTAAAATGTTCTTTTTCAGAATCTCTGAACGAGCTTCGTCTCCGGCGTATGCTTCAAGAAAGATGCTTGGCTTTTCCGCAGAAGCACCCGACGAAATGACAATAGGTATCTTCGCGCCGGAAGGCGTGGAGATGAGCATTCGATATGGATTCCGATCGTCCTCTTCTTCAAAACCGAACTTGTCGAGCTGCCAGTCTTCAGGCATTCTGTCACAAAGACGAGCTGCGGTTTCCTGCGCTCTGTGACTGCCCAGCATTTCAGCGCGTGCAGATGCATCGCAACGGTCGAGTCGTTTTCCAAGTTCTTCAAAGGTTTTCTTCAAAGCGTCGATTTTGTCCGCAGAAATACGTTTTTCCTTTGCATTTTGAAGCTGTTCGTATGCAGTTTGAAACGCCTTTCTCAATTGAGCAAAGCGACCTTCAGACCAATGGTCGATGTCATAGTCAAACTCATATTTTTCGCCATCAATTTCAAATGCGATGCTGCCGTCCATGCGGGAATCGAACCGATCAAATCTTGCTTTCAAAGAATCTGCAAGTTCAGCGGTACCGGAAATGCTTTCATTGAACGACGCATTTGCAAGAATAAGGCAGGTCAGGAGAGCTGACGCTTTGAGCAAGCCGGCTTGTGCGTTAATGAGGGATGACTGGTATCTTCCCGCGTCGATGTTTGATTTCGCGCTGTTTACGATCTGTATAACCTCCATATATGCGCGCGGTTCAAAGGAATCCGGGTGCAGCCGTTCAATCTGTTCAAGAAGGGAGGTAATATTGTCCAAATACACTCTTGCGCCTTTTTCACTGTCCTTTTCCTGCTTTACAAGTGTACCGAGGATATCTGCTACTCCTTGAGAGATCTTCGATATACGCGCAGAAGCGATAGATGTTTTTGCCGCGGTAGCCCGTATATCATTCTTCAATGCGGCAAGCTCACCGTCGGTAGCCTGTGCTTGTTGACGCAAAGACACTCGTATCGTTGCAGGAAGATCGTGAACGGATTTGTCAAAACTACCTTGCAGCATGGTAATTTCACTATCCACCGTCCTTTTAGACTGCTCCTGCATTTCCCTGAGCTCTCGTTCACGCCTTTGAATCTCGTCACGCAGCCGAAGAGTTTCTTCACGTTTGCGAGTCAGATAAATCTCAGTATCGCTGACCTTACGCTGGATTTCCATCCATTCCTTATCGTTAATGGTGACTGTAGAAACATAACTGCTCATTAGAATGCCTCCTGTTCATCGGTTGTTGGTTGTTTTGCAATCTTTACAGATTGATGGGATGTGCGACCAGTCCTGATGATAACGAATCGTTCTGCCGCATTTTTTGCAGGTGGTCTCATGCCATTTGGCTTTTTCCTTTTCCTGACATGATTTACATAGATCAGGGACTCTGCTCCAATCAACATGATAACGAATCGTTGTGCCGCAAATCTTGCAAGACTTTTCTTTCCATTTTGCACGCTCACTTTCGTTCTGACTTTTTACCATTTGCAACCGAGCGCTGAAAGCTTCATGAGCGCGTTGTTTCCGTTCTTTTGCAGAACGCAGTCCGGTTAAGGCTGAATCGAAATCGCTTTTCAAGCGATCCAATTCATCGTAATAGCCTTTTTTAATATCATACTCGCGTTGCAGGCTATCTTTGAATGATTGCGCTCTATAGCGATGGTTTTCCGCATCATATTTATCACGGCTTTGATAACAAATCTTCATCATACGGTACTCTTCTTCGATTGAATGTTTAATATCGCTGATTCGATACTTCACGGATTCGATTTGGCTTTTGATACTGTCCCTCCTTGCGACGATTGGGTCAAGCCGTGCTTTCGCAGCGTCAATGTCCCTTTGAGCAGAGTCCATTTCGCTACGCAGCCGTTCGAGCTCATAATCTTTCCCTGACATATTTGATCTCCTGTTATTTTCTTATCATACAAAGAACGTCAACGATATGGATTTGTCGGATACTATATCAGAAATTCTTTCCAGAAATAGCAGATCGGTTTCATGTAGTTGTGCATTGATCCATCCTTCGGTCCTCTTGCACCTCGTAGAATGCCGATTACACAGCCGTCGCTTTTGGCAATGATGGGACCGCCCGAATCACCGGGGAAAGCATCGCCGTCGAAGAAATATATACTACCAAGCTCGCCGTCCTTGCCTTCTTCCGGAAGAGAATTGATTGATCCTTTCTGTAGAAGGATGCCTTCTCTGCCGTCCGGATAACCGCACAGATGACAGTCCTCACCGAATTTGATCTGTCGGCTCTCCGGTGCAAGCTTCAGGTAAGGAAGATCATGATCGGCTTTTATACGAATCAAGGCCATATCCACATCCGACCTGATATTTATGATCTCATAGGGATATTTTTCTTTGCTTCCGTCCGCGTGTGTGAATCGGGCTATCAGATCTGTTGCAGCAACATGTCTAAAGTCTTCCTTTGATGTTACAGCATGAGCACATGTAACAGCATACCCTTTCGGTGAAATCACAAATGCAGAAGCATGGCCAAACTTGTTTTCGATACGAGGAATGGATTGGATGCAAAAAGCGGCGAAATCTTCTCCATGTATATCAATACCCAAATAGGGATCGGTTGCATTTTCGATCTCGTCTCTGTCGATCAGGCGGTATGTTGGACGGAACCCCTCGTCATCCTTAGTATTGCCTTGCAGTTCCTCGGGAATATCAGACGCCTCAAGCGTGATTGTCGATTCGCGCTCCAGATCCATGCCAAGCCTTTTGGCTGCGTTCAAGCTGCACTTGGTTAATAAGTCTTCGATTTCGCCGGCGTTTCCGAAGGAGTCTGCCTTCCTTAACCGCAAAACAGAGAAGCCGTGTTTCAATGATTGCGCGAATTCGTCCGAAAATGCAAGATGAATGCGTTTTCCCGTTTTTGCGTATTCGTTGGCTTTACGCAGGAAAATCTCATAGAGTTCATCATCTGAGTATGGCTCGAAGTTGATCACCTTGATTCTTCTGCTCATTCCGGGATTTGCCTTAACAAAAGCATCCATCATATCGGCGTATCCTGCAAAGATAACAACCATATGATTTTTATGTTCCGTCATATAACGCATGATGGTGGTGTAAGCCGCTTCGTGGTATGAAGTCTTAAACGAAGAATCTAAAGGATTGATCATTCCGTATGCTTCATCAACGAACAATACACCGTCCAAAGCAGCTTCGCAAAGTGCTTTGGTTTTACTCTCGGTGTCGCCGTTCGTTCTTCCAATCAGATTTTCAAGCGGTGCAGGAACAAAAGTATCTGTCTTCAGGATACCTTCCGCTCGTAATATCGGTGCAACCTTGCTTGCGACTTCCGATTTTCCTGTACCTGGAGGACCGGCGAAAATCATACTGTCGACTTTAATGATTCCGAAGGCTCGTTGATACTCTACGACTTCTTTAAGCTGTGACTTCAGGTTCTTGAGCCCTACATACCGGTCAAGTGCCGCCCATGCCCTCTCTGCGGCTTCCGGATCACGGACATTACGATTTGCTTCAATATCCTCCCGCGTAAGAGTGATCGTATCGGAATAAGGCTGTCTTATTTCTGCCTTCAGAATACTCTCCTCCAACAGACTGCGCACATCGCGACCGTTGCCAAAGCGATCTCCTTTTTCTATCTTCATCTCTTCGAGTGTTCGCTTCGCTTCTTCGATGAATTCCTTAGATAAACTTACATATCCTTTCCGCTTTGCTAAATATTCCAGAATCTGAATCAATTCATCCATAGAATAATCATCAAACCGAATAATATTGCTGTCAGGTATTCGTGATGCCATGCCTTCGTTTGCGGAACGAAAAGCGTTCATCTTATTCGGGTAACCGGCAGCAATCACACAAATCCTTGACCTTTGATCTTCCATGAACTTGAGAAGCGTGGTATACGCGTCCATGGCATAGGAATTTGTGTGTTGGCCGTCCAGACTTCGGTCGGTATTTACAAGTTGATAGGCTTCATCAATGAATAAAACACCGTCCAGTGCTTCTTCACATTTCTTCTTGGTCTTGATGGATGTTTCGCCGATATACTGACCGATGAGGTCGCTGGCAGACACCTCGACTGTATGCCCCCTGCGCAGCAAACCGGCAGCGTGAAGCATTTTACCCATCAATCTGGCAACTTCCGTTTTACCTGTTCCCGGATTCCCTTCAAAGATATAGTTTCCGGGTTCAGGGGCGGTTCGCTTTCTCATCGAAGCACGGACAGATGCCTCAGTCAATTCTTTTATCTTCGTTTTGACATGGCTGAGACCGATCATTTGCTTGAGATCAGCTTGGGCAGACTCAATCATTTCCCTACGCTCTGCTTCAGTTGTGGAGAAACGAGCCATCGGAATACCGAAATATCGTTTATGTGTCTTCTTGTCAACAAATACTTCCGATGTTCCGCTGATTCGCTCTATACTTGTCGCTTTCAGTTTGTTGACGACGTTTATGTTTTTATCCCAAAGCGGCTTTAGATGATTCGGCAACCCGACTGCAACACGAATCAATGCTTCTGCCGTGTCATCATTATCCATCTCCCAATAGAGACTTTCCAGTGAATCAACGCACCATGTGTTTCTGCTTAAATCAGGAAATGCCTTTTGCGTTTGTTCTTTACTGCCACATTTTTCGAAGATGTACTCTGCTAAGGAGTACACTTTCGAATAGGGGAGACGATCAAACCTCTTCGGTTGTCTGATCTTCATCATAAACAGGAGATTGGCGATCTCATCAGTCTGCGGCTTTTCGGATGCAATCAAGATGCGACTTTTTTCTTCCAAAGCGTTGACAAAGGCGTCGCAACAAGCTTGCGGTTCTTTTGCCCCCTGAATGGATGCGATTGCCTTTGCAAACTCATTGTCAAAACCTTTATACCGGTTTGGTAATTCACCGTTGAAAAGAGAGAAGAAATCCTCCTTTTGATCCGCTGTTATGATAATGACGTTCTTGGATCGTTTGCTGATCATCTCATCCAGCCTTCGAATGACTAAATCGGAAAGCCAGCCCTGCTGCTCGAATACTTCAAGGGGAAGAACGATCGCTGTCTTGAGGATATTTGACTTCATCGCTGCGTTGACTTCGGAAATAATGAAGTTCTCAAAGATTTCAACCGGCTTTTTGTCGCTTGAATCAGACGAAACGGCAGATGCAGTGGACGGCTTTACAAGTGTCATGATGACTTGCTTACCATACCGAGGGAAAGAGCATCCGACCGAAGCTGCCGCCCTGTTTCTGCCTCCCGTTATACCTCGTATTTGATCTGCCTTTGTGGTTGCCGAAGGCGCGGTTGCATATTTGTCACAGAAAGCTTTTTGGGCTGCGGCATCTACTGCGGGCGCGTCTTCAAAGGTGGTTTGATAATCAACGAACTTCAGGAACGATCGGTGAGAGAACAAGTCGTAAGTCAATACGGGGTAGTTGTCACCCTCATCTTCACTAAAATTACTGACAATGATGACGCGTTCGTATCCCTGTTCCTTTAGCAAGCGGTAAAGGAACTCATTGTAATCCAAGTATTCATAGGCATTGGTGCAATAATACGTGTTGCGCGGAGCAATAAAATAATGCAGCCGACTGTCGTTTGAATCAAAGCATCTGAAAGGCGGCGCAGTTACCACGGTTGGATTCTCAACAGCAAAGGACACCTGTGGAGATGGAGGCGCAGGCGTAGGCTCTGGTTTCAGTTTGGGTGTTGATACAGGCGCAGGTTCCTGTGTCGGCTCGGGCGAAGGAACTGGAGCAGATTCCGGTGTCGGCTCGGATTCTGTCTCATGTGATAATCCTTGGGAAGGAATATGTTCCGTGTCGGAATCACCGATAACGGTACCCCGACGTTCCGTTGTCATCGCAGAATCGGAGGATATGTCATTTGTATCCGTGGTAACAGCGTCAGTTTCACTGATACAATCTGCTTCTGTTGTGCTTTTGGGCAACGGATTAAGTGCCGCGTTCAGCTCCGTTTTCAGCTTCATGTATTCTGTTTCATCAACCACATATTCAGCAGGGACAGCTCCTGTTCTATATGGATGAGAAATTTCACAAGTCACGGTTTGATTCAGCATGGTTTCATTAACGGGAAGCCTCGAGTCCTGTTGTGTGCATATCTGTTGATCGCTTATGCGCCACGTGTAGCACGGCTTTCCGTCGATATTATTCTGGGCAAAACGTGCTTTCAGAACGATCTCGTTTTTATGGACATCTTTCGTGCAAATCTCCATATTGATACTGGCATTCCCTAAAATGGGAATCTGAAAATCTTCTTCCGTAACAGGACCATATTCTCCAATCAACGGAGTAGCTAATTCGTCCCCAGTAACTACACAACGGAAAGTTTTTCCCAAGCTTTTATCGTAAGTACAGGAGAAAGTACTGGATTTGCTTAGCTGGAAAAAACTACCGTTATATGTCAGGAATCCCCATTTGTACTGTAATGTATTTTCGCTTACACCTTCTACAACAGCTTTCAGAACTGTTCTATCATTGCTTTTAGCGTGTTTTGCAAACAAGTCCCTTTCAATTCGAATTGTCCTCTCAAAGGATGTTTCTACCGACATCCCTTTTGAGTCTGATCCACCATTTGAATCATTGATAGCTGTTTGCTCCAAAGACGGCGTTGCTTGGCTCGAATCCTTTGTCTCTGTATCCGTAGAAATGCTTGCATCAACGGAATGATTTCCAGAATTAGTTTCAGGATTATTTGCGGCAGAAATCTGCTGCCCCAATCTAAAAATCCCAAAGTTGAGTGCTCTATGTGCATTCGATTTTTCATCTTTACAACGATTAAGCTTAGTTAAATACCGTTCGTATAGTTCGTTTCTTACTTCAGAATCAGCAATATTATCTTTAATTGGCAGATTCTTTATTCTCTCTAAGAAGCGTTTACTATCTTTAATAATTCCATCAGTTAGTGACTGGACTTCATCTGCAAGTGTCGAACACTTTTCCAATATGTCCATGGATAGGTTTTTTTCGGCGGACAGCATATATTGATTAAACGTATTTTCAAAAGTATTATGTTTCTCAGCATTACGATCTTCTCGTAATGAATCTAATTGGTTACGAATGGAAGTCTCGCGGCAACATTCAAATTGACCACGACCTTTCAGGATAGAAACGATTAAAGTGACATCCATGTCGAAAACAGAGTAATTATCCATGCCTTTCTCACGTATAATTTGCAGAGCTGCATTATACTTATCGGCATATCCTCTTCTAGACTCATCTTCAATATACTCAAGAAAAACAGGCTTCCAACTATTATCAGGGAAGTTTTTGTCTAACTCCATTAAGAAATACTCCTGCAGAATGCCCTGCAAAAGGGTTCCTGCTTGATGTAAGTTGTTAATCAAAAGTGTAAAGAGCTGTTTGAATTGTTCCATGCTGTGCCTCACAATCATATATACTCGTTATAGCGGTACAATAGTAATGGTACTCAATAGAATATTTCAGGAGAAAATGCATTTAATATCAGAACTCAAATCATTCATTGTTGATATTATTCCGTTTGTTCGTTCATGGTTTTGGAAGTATGCAATCAGGGCTAAAAATACAGTCCATGTCATTTTCTTCTTGCCGGTTTCTATAGCGTTATATGTTTGTCTTGAACCGCCGATTTGATGAGCGAGTTCTTCCTGCGATATTTCAACACTTGCATGTAATACGGGAAGATCATAGGTTAGTCTTGATACGCGTCGCTCCTTTGTCTCATTTGTGTTGTTGCCTATTGATTCCATACGTTCTACCTCACAAATCATCCAAGCAATTAAAAAAATTATACAATATATCAATTATACTGTCAACATATCGCTTCTTTTGACATTATTATAAATTAGTGTTATTCGTAACGCAAATTCGTGCACGGAAATGTCATAGTACGTGACGATCTGCTTGATTGTGAAGACATTGGTTTCCAAAGACGGTTGTCAATCTCCTCGACACATGTTTCAGAAAAACTCCTTACCCGATATGTTCACCGAATAACGGAACATCTCCGGCGGTCAATCGTCCTGCGTGCTTCAGGCAATGATAACTACGAACTGAAGTCCGTGTCATCGATCAAAAAGTCCAAGTTTAAGTCCAGGTCTTCGATCGCCGTATCGGCAACGGAATCAGATGCGTCCCGGAGCAAGCCGGGGATCTTATCCCGAAATGCCGTCATCTCCCGCTCCAGTTTGCACTGCTGTTCGATAACGATTTCCTGGTAGTTGGGGCAGTTCTTTTCCAACCATCTTCTGGACTCGTCCGCCGAAATGCACACGTCAAATTCTTCTGCTTTATCGGGTCCGACCTGATCCAGGATGGATTGGCCGATCCGCACTTCCAGTTCTTCCAGTATGACGGACGCGAAAAGGTCAGCCTCTTCCTTGCTCTCAAAGCGCCAACCGTATGTCGAGAGCTTTTCCCCGGTGAGATTGTGAAAATCGATCATTTATATGTTCTCCTTTCAGATTGCTTTTTGTAAACGTTCCCTGCGCTGCTTCCAGTCCTTCAGCCATGCGGGTTCCGGTTCGCGTTTCTGTAAATCCCGAAGCTTCTCAGGATTTTTGAGAAGCTCCAGGATCTCCGCGGCGGTCAGTGCCCGCACATCCCGATAGGGCAGTACGAGCTGTTCGATGCTGCGCTGCTCGATCTCGGCAGCAATAACCTCTCCGTCGGGCTGCTGTTTGGGTTTGCTGATCTCCAAGGTGAACGGAGCCGTCTGCCGACCGTCTACGCTCAGCGTGGTGATCGCATTGAACGCGTCAAGCCTTGCAAGGCGTGTCTGCATGGACGGATCGTCGAACCGGATTGCAGCTGCAGATGCGTCTTTCGGGGAAAGCCGGAACGCGCTTAAGTTTGCGGAATTCGCTTCCAAGGCATCCCGGATATCCGCAGTCAACTGTCCGGCATGCTGATGACACAGCACCATGGAAACGCCGAACTTGCGGGACTCTACCAGCATACGCGGCATGGGGTTGGTCAAAAACATCGACGCCTCATCCACGACCACCAGATGGGTCATGTCGCGCTTCTTGCGTTCCATCGCTGCGTTCCACAGCTTCATCATCAGCAGCGTCCCGACGATGCGCGCTGCATGTGTGCCGATCGTCGGCGACGCAAGATCGATCAGCGTAACCGTGTCCGTGTCGATCGAGTGCGCGAAATCCAGCGCGTTTGCGCCGGCGCCGAGCGTCTTGCGCAGCTGCTCGACCGAGGTCAGGCGCGTGAATTTGCAGAGGTACCAGTTGAGGCAATTCTGGAAGTCGCTGCTGCGGTCTTTGAGGTACTCCTGCTTGATCGTTTCCGCAAGCTCCGGATACCGGCCGACGATCGCGTCGTACAAAAGCCGCATGTTCTCCTGACTCTGCGAAAGTACGGTAATGCTTTCGAGCGACGCCCGCCGTCCAAGGAAGGCGATGGACGCTTTTGCGAATGTGCTGAGCCATCGCTCGTAACGGGGGCCGACGAACCCTTCCCGATGCGGGTCGAAGATGTCGGAAACCAGCTCGCACAGATCGCTGATATTGCGTTCCTCTTTCTGCGGATCGTCGCTGTCCCAGATGTTCAGGGGCACGGGGTTTTCCGCATCGCCGATCCGCACGACGCGGACGCGGTCGGCATATTCTTGAGGCAAGGATCGCAGCACGCTGTCAACGGTGCTGCCGTGGGGATCGAAGAATGTCAGGCCGTGACCGCGCGTCACCGCGCTGAGGATCAGGTTTGTAAGGAGAGTGGATTTCCCTGTGCCGGTCTGTCCGATGATCTGATAGTGGCGCTTCAGGTCCGTCTCCCCGATCGTGATTCTGCGCCGTATTCCGGAGGTATCCGTGGCTTTGCCGATCTCAACGGCTCCGGGGGTTTTCGTGCTTTTATGGCTTGCAGGGATCTTCTTCATCGGTTCGTCATAGGTTTGAACCCCAACGGTTACATCTTGTATTTCGGGCTCCGAAACGAGAATGCGGGCGGCGTAATCGGGGAGCACAGGCGCTCCGGTCAGCGGCGTTTGCCAAGCGGCGTCCGCCTCCGCCGTTCCCAGCGTGCCGATGCGCCTGATCTTGACGCCCTGCACGGATTCCTCGATCACCGACTTCAGCCGGACAGAAGGGGAAGCGGGAAGGCGAAGCAGCACCCGCATTCTGACCGGTCTGCCGACATACTCATGGATGGGAATACTGCCGATATCGTAGCTGCGCAGCGTGCTTTTATAGCAGGCTTCCTGTTCCGCTTCGGATGCGGAACCGATCACAACCCGAAACATGGCTCCGGTTTCACGCAATGCGCCGATCCATTCGGAAAACTGTCCCGAGAAGAATCCCGGCCACTTGGAAAACGCTTCTTTTCGAACGGGGCCCCTGCCCCCGAATCCTATGGAGCAATCGGCGGCGCAGTCGTTTGATATCGGAAGATACAGCTCATACAGTTCGGAAAGGCTCTCTTCACCGGCGGCACGAAATGCCCCGGAACCGTTTTTCGATGCTTTTCCGGTGTTCTCCGAAATCCATTCCAGATCCTTTCCGGCAAAATCCTGCGTACCGAACACGGAGAAAACCGCAGTGCCTTTTGTGGGGACGATCATCTGCCATCCGATGAACCCGTCGTTTTCGAGTACCGACGCACATTTCACCATGCGAGAGGACATCCTCTCCGGCAGACGCCTCTTCTCCGTGATCCGGATCAGACTGTCCAGCTTGACAGAAACTGCCGTGTTGTCGGGAAATAAGCTTTTATTCATAAATGTACCTCCTGTACAGAAAATGCTGTGACTGTGTAAAAGACGGACGTGCACCCGCGAAATGATATTGCTGTTTCGTAACGATGCTCTGTGACAATAACGTCCGGAATCTGCAATCGTCGGATACGAACTGCCGCCGATCAGCAGGCTTCGGCTTTCAATTCGTCGACATAATCGTCGACGACGGAAACCAGATGGCGTACCATGTTTTCCATCTGTGCCGAACGGTTCTTTCTTGACCGCCGGTCTCTGCCTCTGTATACCTCGGTCGGTCTCCAGAGCCTTAATTCATCCAGGTGGATTCCGTCCTTCAACAGATTGAACAGAAGCCCGTTGTGACGGTGAGACAGGAGATATTCCTGCCGTCCATGATAGATGAGACAGATATCAAATCCGTGCGTGTTCTCATTGTTCTTTGCAATGACCTTGATAAGGCGGCTCTCTTTTTTCATTTGCAATCTCTCCTTTGCTTGTGAATTCAGGTGTGTCCCTCCGTGTTTCTGTCATCTCAGGTCGCTTTCGCGCATGTTCTTTCGAACCCCCGCATCCCGCCGGGCCGCCCAATGCCGTGACGCGTTCAAGGCGGAAGTCTCATTGTGTTGTGCCTGAGTGGCTATTCAGTTGTCAAAGCGCTTTGACACGGGTACAAGGCGAAACGAAGTACTGAGGGAACACATCGGTTCCGGTTTTCCCTTGGTACGCTCACCGCCGTCGTGCGGGTCATGGCCTACTTCCCCGGATCACGGATACGCATGGTCTGACTTGTTTTTGCAACGAAAAAAAGACCGATGCTTTAGTCTCTGCTGATGGTAGACTTCGCCTACCGTCTCAACATACACTAAAGCATCGATCAAAAGATGCCGCATCAAAATGTCTATTTATTATAACAGGTCATATAGAAAAGTCAATACTTATTTGTAAAAAAAATAAATCTATTTTCACTTGTTACATTCATCCGGACTTGCCGCATAAAAATATCGACAATTATCCGACAAACACACTTATGACACGTTTACAAGACAAAGAACAAAAAAGGAGACATTTGATGAATGGATAGAAGTTTATTGATTCAGAATGTTGCGGACAGCTTTGGTTGCGACAATTGCATCCATGAAGACGATGGACGTTGGCACGATTATTGTCAGAACTGTAATCCGGATTATTATCCACCGAGTAAATACTGCCCGGCAAGAGGGACAATTCAAGAAAAGGTGTACTTCGGAAAAACAAACTCAATAACCGACTCTGAGATTGCACGGTTCTTGAACACAGGAAAATAATCCATTGATGCTAAAAGATGCACATTGTAACAGGAGGCAAAAATGATTAGCATCGATACAAACGTTGGTGAAATACCGGTGAATTATCCGAAAGAGTTCAAAGAGATGTGTTTGATGATCACCTCTTGCGGCAGCGACTATTGCATTCCCGGAGTGATCCGGTATCTGCTGGATAAAAAAGAAGAAGTCGGAACGGAAGACAAATTGCGTATGGAGTACGCCGTATGGGTCGATCACTTTTTTATGACTTGTTTATACCCCTTGGAGGGAAAAATGCAGGCATGGACCAACAGCACGGAAGACATCGAATTGCTGCTGAACTCTTATGAAACAACGGTCGGCGATTTATTTGCTGAGGATCGCGCAAACAACGGACAGATAGAAGCTTGCCCGTCGGATAGCAGCGTAAGTATAACAAGTCTCGCGCAGCGGATCAACGTATACTTCTATACCCTGCACCTGATCAAGGACGAACATGATAAAGCCGGAGAACGCCTGACGCTCATCCTTTCTGACACAGAGAAGAACGTTGCTTATTTACTCGGACAGAAGGAGGCACAGAGCCTTTTTAAATGGGAATGGACAGAAGATGACAGCTTTTATTATCCGACTATAGAACGCTGGCAGGAGCCTCTTTCCTGGATCTATCATGAGTCGGATTTCCTGCACAGCAAATGCGACATACTGTCACTTTACAGCGCTTATGTATCGTTTCTGAAAAGAAGTGCGTGTCTTCCGGAAAACGAAACGATTCGGGAGACCCTTTTGTCTGTCGCCGCGCGACGTCTTTCAAATCTGTACGAATCGGTTATCGAAGACCTGAAAGATGATCTCATAGATCCGGAGGACAGGCAGAGAAGTACGCAGACACGGATTGATACATCGAAGCACATGCAAAAACAAACGACGGAAGCACACGGGAGGCGGATGTCATGAAGAAATACCTGTACCTTGGCATTGCATTCGTGATTTTGGTATGCTCATTCTATTACGTCGGTTCATCGCCGAACCTGTGGCCGAGGCCGTGGGTTGTCATTGCCGGCGCGTTTCTGGTGGCAGGAATCATATTCCTGGTCCGTTTGACGCTGCCGCTGTTGATAAAGCTGTATGAGTGTCTTTTCGGTAAAATGGATGATGAGGATGATGACGACGAGTAGCATCCGTATAAATGCGGGAAATGATGCAAAAGACTGTTGTTAGCCGCAGCTTTTATGATATAATATCATATCAGGCGACATCTTTTGACAATCAACCGGTTGTACGGAATCATATTGCGGATAAAGGAGTATGAAAATGCTGAATACAGAAACGATCAAATTGCTTCTCACTGCTCACAGGAACGAGCCGGATATCCTGAAGTTTATCAAAAGCGCACTTGATTCATTTGAAGACTATCACAGAGCGGTGTTTGATGAGCAGATGTTCCCGATCATTTACGGCGGCGGCGCAACGGACGCAGAAGCTTTCCGCGAACAGGCAATGTCACTTGATCGGAAAAGGACCATTTGCCACAACAGCGTGATTGCAAATGTCGGCATACTGAACAGAATGGCAAAGAATGCAGACTTGCCGCTGGTTTACGACGGAGTCGTTTCGGAGGAACGCCCGTACCGGCGGGAAGTTGCAAACGCCGTATTCGCATATATCGAAGAGATTATCAACAACCGGACTTGATCCGAAAGGGGAAAATGGTATGGACAGAAAAAGATTCCGCTGTCTGAACGACAAAGGACAGGAACAACTGTTCCTTTATGAAAAGCAGGATGCCGGTGTGATGCTTATCGGATACGTAACGGACAACGTTCGGTCTGTTGCAATCCCCTCGGCAATCGAAGGCGATCCGGTCATTTCGATAGGAGACAACTGTTTTTTCTGCCATTCGGAGATTGAGTCGGTCGATTTCCCGAACACTTTGAAAAGAATCGGCGCCGGTGCTTTTGCAATGTGCAGAAGCATCAGAGAGCTGGTGCTGCCGGATTCCGTGGAAGAAATCGGAATGTTTGCATTCAGAGACTGCAAGGGTCTGACAAAAGTGATTCTTCCTTGTCATCTGAAGGTGCTGCGGAATGGCGTTTTCGCCTTTTGCGGTCTTTCCCCGCATGTTGATATGCAGCTTCCGAAGGATCTGGAGACTATCGAAACCCATGCATTCTATGGGGCAGGCTTGTTTGATCTCGTAATCCCCGACAGCGTCAAGGAAATTCAGGCGAATGCATTTGAGCATCTCGGGCCGAATCCGATCATGCACGCATCACGTGAAAACTAATGCGGTTTAGGAAAAGACAAGATCCAAGCAATTGAAAGGTGACGGAGAAATATGATGCAATATGATTGCCTAATGCCCGATGCCGATAACGCATTAAGGGAGCGTTGTATTGGTGCTGCACACGCTGTTTATGGCAACGTCCTTCCAACAGTTGTGAAGGAAAGATTATTTTTGGAATTGAATGCCATTGAGACTGGTCACTTTGCATCCCGATACCTAATCGCTGCAGAGATCTCGGATCAATCAAAGCGCATGGGTTATCCTGTAACGACAAGAGGAACGCTCGGGTCGGCATTCGTATCCCGGCTTTGCGGATTCAGTGCGGTCAATCCGCTTCCCGCGCATTATCTGTGCGTGAAATGCCGTTATTTTGAACTTGCGGATGCTTGTGCAGATGAACGCAAACACGGTTTTGATCTTCCGAAAAAGATTTGTCCGCATTGCGGCGCGGAAATGCGTTCGGACGGGGCGGGCATTTTACCGGAGATTCTCATGGGGAAATCGTTCAGCCGTGAGCCTGCTGTTATTCTGAACTGCGCACCGAGAATCCGAAAGCACCTCGTCGATCATCTGATGAACCATTTGGATGCAAGAGTGATTCGTGCAGGTGTCGCAAGACGCGGTGCGGATGGAGAATTGAAAAAAGGGGTCCATCCGGGCGGCATATATATTGTACCCAAAGAGGCAGATATCAGCATGATCACTGCTGTAAGAGAAAGCGATCCGGATGATGCGTTTCGGCTTCCGATTGCGGTGCGCGATTATTCCGAATTGCAGAACGTACTTACGCGATACGATCTGCTTCCGCTTCCCGCATTGGAATGGCTCGGTGATCCGGAACAATCCGCAGGGAGAAAAACTGCGGATATTCCGATGAACGACAATACCCTTCTTGAAGCGTGCTACCGATTCGAATCGGATGTGTTGCTGTCGAATCCGAAAACGCGGGCATGGGCAAAGACGGCGGCGGCACTCGCAAAGCCGAGATGCTTTTCCGACGTCGTCGCACTTTATGGCCTGCTTTACGGAGAAGGCACATGGAACAATAACGCGGAAGAATTGCTGCGGAAGGGCATCCCCCTTTGCGATGTAATCGCATACCGGGATGATGTGCTGCAATGCCTTGAACGCTACGGGGCGGATCGGGAGAGTTCGCTCAGGATCATGAATCGGATCAAGGACGGAAAGGGCTTGACGGAAGCCGATGAGCAACGGATGCGCCGACTCGGTATCCCCGCATGGTTCACAGACAGCTGCAAAAAGATAGGATATTTGTTTCCGAGATCGCAAGGCGTTGAGTACGCGATCATGAATCTGAAGCTGGCATACTGCAAGTTGAACTGTCCGGACATGTATGACAAATTATCATCATGATCATAACAGAAATTGATGCAACGAATAATGATCATCTTACAGAAAGGAGGCAAATACAATGATAAAGTCTTTTTTGAAAGAATCGTCGCTGACATCCATGAAATAACCCTCGAAACCGAAGTCACGATCCTTAGTGCCGAAATAATTTATAACTATTTGTCGGATGAGGAGAAGGAGCAGGTAAAAGAAGCATATGCTGCATTAGTCAGAGCAAGGGAGAAACTGGACCGGCTATTGGAAGAAGAGCAAATCGCCAAACAAAAGGAAATAGCGGAAAGAGAAGCGGCTGAGAAAGCAGAAAGAGAAGCCAGGCGGAATGCCGCAGACAATCCGTTACAGCGTGATCCCGCATGGCTTTCTCTCTATGGACCGATAAAGGTAAAGGCGCCGGAAAGGGAGCCGGGGTCGGTGCTTCGCCGGACTGATTTTCACTACTTGAACGGACATGGGACCTTTTACCGATTTGATAAGGATCATTTACCCGAAAACATATTATCCGTCAAATATGGGGATCATGTGAGTCTCGTCCTCTATAACCTGCATACGGATCAGTTGGACGAGGTCGTTTTCACGGTGGAAAGCACTTGTTACCTCAGTGAAGACTGCCTAAGGATACGCGGCTTTATAGACGATATAGATGATTGCTTTGCGATCAAAATCGAGTATGAATTAGAAAAGCCGCTGAAAAGCTATATTCTGGTTTTTGCCAGCGCACGTCCGGACTATAAGCTGTTTGAACGACTCTGAATCAAAACAAACGATCCGTTCATTTGTTTCGCCCTACTATTACGGCTAAGACTCGTTGAAAAGGAAGGATTATTAAAATAGCGCATGACAGAATAATTGTGGAGCATGAGGTAAAAAACACTCCTACGCTTTGTAGCTTGAAAGCAATTATCGCTTTTTCATCAAGGAATAAGTCACGATGAATATCTGTGACACGTGTTCCGTGTAGTAAGGATATTGAAGTATGGTGCTTTTAAGAAATGCTTTGCCCTGAAACCGCATGAAGGATCATAAGGAGAACGAAACAATTAATATCTGTTTGTCAAATGTGCGACTAGAAACAATTATAGAATAGCTTTACATCCTTTAGCGTAAGGTTGGTGCAAACAAGCGTAAAAAGAAGGCGTTTTCAGACCTGTATGTATTAGAAAACGCCTTATTTTTTGAATTTTTAGCTTTTTCCTCGGCTTCATTGTAGGGATTGATTTGTTCCATTCCCGCTGCTGCGGTGCAATACCATGGACAAAAGAAAAAGCAGGGCGTCTGCCCTGCCGAAAGAACTGCCTGTATCGGTTGCTTTTGCTTGATTATCGTTCCTGCTCATACGAATGTGGTTTCTGCCGCTGCTGCTCCTTCACCGGGTGCCTGAGCTCGTATTCACGGCGTAGCTCGGTTTTCAGCAAGTTCAAAAGCCGCGGCGCGTCCTTGCGGATGTTGTTTAGGCGCTTGATCCGCTTCCGCAGCGGAGCGATCTGCGCGGTGATCGCCGCACGTTTCGCTTTATTGTCTGAAAGAATCTGCGGATCGGTCTCGTGCCGGATCTGATTACGCACCTTGCCGCGCTGCGCGGTGAGCGTTTCGATCCGCTGTTCCGTGGCGGCAATGTCACGGTCGAGATCGGTTAGGGAGTGCAGGTCGTTCTCTTTCAGAAACCGGCGGTCGGATTCCATCTGTGCAACGTCTTGTAGCTCGTGCCGCAATTCCGCTGTCAAAATGACGTTCTTGGCATAGTGCCGGATGATCTCCGCAAGCGCGATCAGAATGGCAAAGATCGCATCTACCAGAATGGTAACGGTGTCATGCGTATGATTCATTTCATACACAAGTCCATCTAAGAATTTGTCGATCTCCGAACGCGGCTGTTTTGGCGGGTACTTCAATTCGTATTCTTCCTGTCGGCACAGCACGGCTAACGGAATCGACGCCCGTTTGCGCTGCTTCATGTCCACCACGGTTCGGATCAGAACGCCGCTTGTGCTGATCTGCGGTCTGTGGTTCTGATACTTGTACCGAAACTCCGGATCGGCTTCGTTCTGGTCCCAACGCCCATAGATCGCTTCGTCTGTATAGCCGAGCCGATCCAAACGAACGGCTCTCTGCCAGCCATCGGCTTTTACCGACATACGGATCGGGTCTATGGTATAGCCCTTTGCCTGCATCTGCTGATAGAATTGTTCCCAGTTCATACTGTACTTGAGACAGTACTCCACGTCCTGTTTCAACTGCTGCCGGTGCGTCGGCTGTCCACGCTGTTCCCGCCAATGCG
>CAMPAN010000001.1 GCA_946631895.1 uncultured Clostridia bacterium | reverse complement strand
TGATGATTTCGGGAACCATTTCGGGCTTCACCTTAACATAGGTTACACGTTCCTTGTCTCCTTCAAATACCTCAACGATCGGCTCAAAGCGGCACATGCCGATGCAGCCGGTCTGCGTAACGGTTACGCGATCGCTGAGATTCTGTTCCGCAACCTGTTCGACAAAGGCGTTCAGAACGGGACGCGCACCTGCCGCGATACCGCAGGTTGCCATACCGACAACAACACGGATTTCACCGGTGCCTTCCCGAAGCGCGACTTTGTTTTTCATTCTGTCACGAATCTGTGCAAGTTCTGCCAATGTTTTCATGTGTTTGATCCTTTCATTACTGTAATTTTAAATATCATGAAGCCTCGGAAGCATATTGCTCCGTCAGCATATCACGGATCCAAGCGAGGACTTCGTATTCGTCGAGCGGTACGTCATCCCCGAGAACCTGCCGGACTTCACGCGTATCAAGTTCGACCGTACGGTCCGGCATTGTGTGTCTGAAAAGAAAGTCTGTTTTTTCACTTCCGCGTATCAACAGCGTGATCGTAGAAACAACGTCTCCCAACGGCGTGAAATCCAGGTGCGTTTTATCGAACGTTGCGGATATTTCCGTACCGCAATGCTCCGGGTCGACGCAACGCTCAACCGATTGAATCGAAAGCTCCCCTCCGGTCTGTTCCGCCGCGAGCTTCAAAAGCGGAATCCCCATCCCGACTTTACGTGTCGTACGCGTCGTCGAAAACGGATCCACCACCGTTTTCAAGAACTCCTGAGACATTCCGTAACCGTTGTCGCGGATTGTAAGCGTCAGAGACGTTTCCGTTTCATCGATCAGTATCTCGATCAATGACGCTTCCGCGCGGATCGAGTTCTGAGCAATGTCAAGGATGTTCAGGCTGAGTTCTTTCACAGCTTTCCCTCCCGCAGTTTTTTGAACAGCGCGCGGCGTACGGCGTTCGGTTCTGTTTCATCGGTATCCAGCGTCAGCGTTCCGCCTGCTTCGCCGATTTCCCAAAGCCGGTGCGCGTCCGAACATACGACGACGGTTCTGCCTTCCGCAAGATCCTTATTGTTGCGATCACGCAATTCGGCGATCCTGAATTCCGGCTCCGGCGGAAATGCGCCGAGAACCGCAAGCATTCCGTTGGAATCGCGATCAATGTGCGCAGGCCAGCAAACGCCGTTGTACGCATGAACAAGTTCTGCTGCCGCAGTGAGATCCAGATCCGTTGCCGCAGGCAGAAAATAAGGATCTTCTCCGATCTTTTCGTCCTGCTCGTTCAGAATCGGCTGCTCTCCGAAAATCTCTGCCCGGTTCTTGATTTTCATCCGGTGCTCCTTAACAGTGCTTCCGAAGGCAAGCGCCTCTTCCAGCGTTTCAAAGATGCACAACAGATGAATATCTTCCGCTGTCGTCAGTTCCATACCTGCGATCGGTACGACGTCGTACGCTTCACAGGCGGCAAAGAATGCCGGACAGTTATCAACCGTGTTATGGTCCGTCAGCGCCGCTATGCCGATCTCATTCAAGTGCGCCATTCCCGCGATGTTGCACGGCGTCATGTCCATGTCTCCGCAGGGAGACAGGCACGAATGCAGATGCAGATCGTAAGAAACGGTCCTCATTTGAGCAATGCGCCGACTTCAACGCACACTTCAAACGTGGATTTTCCGGTCAGCAGAAGGTTCAGTCCGTGAGTTTTTGCTGCGTTTACGGTGTTTTCGTCAGGACAAACATCCTCGGAAAACACGATGCAAGCGCAGTCCGTCAGCTGTCCGACCGCCGCAACGTTCACATTTGACATGATCGTTACCCAGCAATCGCCGCTTTCGGCGCGTCCCATGACCCAGCTTAACAGATCTCCCGCATATCCGCCGGTGATCTCACGATCTCCGTCAGAAAGCAGCAACGGTTTGTATCCGGTCTTTTCGATGAGCGCATTGACTGTCATGGCGATTCTCACTTTCCGTCGTCTCGTTCACGTTCTCTCAGAATTTCTTTCATTCGAATCACGCAATCATCCAGCTTCGATTCGCCGCGAACAACATCTTCCGCATGTGCACGACAGGTCGGTGCGCCGCACGAACCACAATCCATGCCGGGCAGCAGTTTATAGATCCGTTCGATCTCCGCCATCATCCGGAACGACTGCATACGGTCACCGCCGAGAAGCTCAGCCGAACTGTATTCACCCGGTTCGACGGTCATGACTTCCCTCGGAATCGGTTCATTCTCGCCGAGAATGACATGATTCTGTGCAACCGGCATATACCGTTGCAATGCCCGGATACGAACACGTGCGATATACGGATTTTCAACCGCCATTACGCCGCCGACACATCCGCCGGGACATGCATTCATCTCGACAAATTTCAAATCCGGGAAATGCCCCATCTCGATATCGTCAAGAACACGAATGATGTTCTCGATCCCGTCTGCCGCCAGATAGTGGTCGTTCATCAAAGCGCTTGCTTCTCCGCCGGATGAAGACCAGCTCATGCCGATCATGCCGGATTCCGAAGTAACCTCAGGAATCTTTGCGCGGTTCATCTTGGACAAAACGCGGAAGTAGATATCGCTCATGGAGACGATATAGTCCACATAGCATTCCTTGTCGGAAGGCGTGTTTTTGACCCAACTGACCTTTGCGGGACACGGAGAGATGAAAACCGTCTTGATGTCTTCCGGCTTGAGTTCAGGATGTTCCTTAAGCGCACGTTCCCTTGCGAGTTTGCCCGCCAATTCGATCGGAGGAGAAATCGGAACCATCTTGCTTCGAAGAGAAGGAAATCTCAGCGAAATCAATCTTACAACGACAGGACACGCGGTGCTGATGAACGGAGCATGCGACATGCCCATACGTTTCATATATGTACGGGTATAATCGGTAACCATCTCCGCAGCTTTGGCAACTTCAAAAACGTCGTTGAATCCGAGATTGATCAGTCCCTGCAGCAAGTAGTCCGTATCGTCCAGATTTGCAAACTGTCCGAACAGAGACGGCGCAGGAAGCGCGATCAGGTATTTGCTGTGATCGATCGAATCCCATTCGTCAAAGCTCGCGCGTTTTGCTTTATAAGGACAATGCCGGATGCACTCGCCGCAATCGATGCAGAGGTTCGGATTGATACAAGCCTTTCCGTCCCGAATACGGATCGCCTGCGTAGGGCAGCGGCGCAAGCAGGTAGTACACCCCTTGCACTTTGCCGCGTCGAGCGATACGGAATGCTTGTATACGATCATAGTTCCTCCTTAAGCCGATTTGAATTTCATTTCAATCGTGGTTCCTACGCCGACTACGGAATCGATCTTCAACTCGTCCGAATAGCGTTTCATGTTCGGCAGACCCATACCGGCGCCGAATCCGAGCGAACGGATATTGTCAGGCGCAGTCGAGTATCCTTCCTGCATGGCGAGATTGACGTCCTTGATTCCGGGGCCGACATCCTTCAGAATGACCGTAATGCAATCGGGAGTCACATATACGTCGGCATCCCCGCCTTTGGCGTGAATGACCATATTGATCTCTCCCTCGTACATGGCAACCGAAATTCTGCGGATCAGATCGGGATGATATCCCATCTGCCTGAGCATTCGTTTGACCTGCACGGACGCTTCACCGGCGGAAGTAAAGTTGTCTCCGTCCACATCATAATGGAAATGGAGTGCTCCGTTATCTTCCGTCATCGACCCAAACCGCCTTCGTACAGTTTTCCGCTGGCTACATACATGGTCAACTTTGTTTCCAGCAATGCAATGTGATTTTCGGCGGCGAGGCGCTTGATTTCCTCCGTTGCCGTCTTTCCGCGGACGATGATGATGCAGCGCATATCGAGCATATGCGCCGTGCGAACGATCTGCGGGTTTAAAAGCCCCGTCAAAAGAACGTCACGGTCATCAGCAAATGCAAGAACATCACTCATCATATCGCTGCCGAAAGCGCCGGACAGATCTTCGTCAAGCTGATCGGGTTCGGCATACACAACGGCGTCGATTCGTTCGGCCATCTCGCGAATAGTCATGTTGTTTCCTTTCGATTATGCGCGGAATTTGTCCAAAATGCCCTTGACGTCTGCGGGAACCAATCTTCCGAAAACATCGTCGTCGATCGTCATAACCGGAGCAAGACCGCAGCATCCCAGGCAGCGCGTTGCTTCGAGCGTAAACTTGCCGTCATTCGTGGTATGTCCGGCTTTGATACCGAGCTGACGTTCCAGCTCCGCAAGAATATCCGCGGATCCTTTTACGTAGCAGGCGGTACCGAGGCAGACACGGATCAGATGTTCGCCCTTCGGTTCAAGCGTAAACCACGAATAGAACGTGGAAACGCCGTACACCTGTTCGAGCGACACGCCGAGACCTTCGGCGACCATCGTCTGAACTTCGATCGGCAGATAGCCGTAAATCTCCTGTGCTTTCTGAAGCACAGGCATCATTGCATCGCTGTGGCCTTTGTGTTGTGCAATGACCTCTTTCAGTCTGGCTTCCTGTTCGGGCGTTCCCCGAAACGGGATTTCGGTGATTTTGTTCGTCATACATCCTCCTTAAAAGATGAGATTATTGACCATCGAATATTATAACACAGACATTGTGTAATTTCCATATCTTTTTGCAACAACTTTATTTATATTTTTATCGTATTTGACCTTCGTCACAAAAATTCCGCAAAAATTTAGCAAAAAAATGTGTTTCCATACTTTCCTTTTCAAAAAAAATCGTGTATGATATAGTTACAAATAGAATCTATAACTATGGAAGGGGAATTATAATGGCAAAACAGTTAAAATTTAAGCCCACTCCTGCCGGTATTCTATTCCTATCGGCGATCGGCGTGCTGCTTATTGCGATCATCATTTTGACGGTCGTCGGTGTTTCGCGCTGCAATAAGAAGAATCCTTCGGATGTTCCGGTTAAAGTTGCAAACGGCACGCCTGAAGATACTCTTGATCCGCTTGCTTCGTTCGTGCCGCTCGAGACGCCGAATGACAATACGCCGGATCCCGACAATACGACCGATCCGAATGTTTCATCCGACCCCGATAATACCGCAAACGCAGGCTCTACCCCCGGTGCGATCTCTGTCACTACGCCGGATGGCAGCAACCCGAGCGCTATCATCGTCAGCACGCCGAGTCAGGGCACTGCCTCGCCTTCTGCAGGTGCTTCTTCGAGCCCGAGTCCTTCCTATTATACGAAGCCCACGAGCCATATGAAAAACCATTCGCAGAAGGGCTATGTAAAGGCCGACGATGTCAACATGCGCGATAAGCCCAGCGTCAAAAACGGTAAGGTTGTGAAATCCAAAATTGCGAAGAACACTGCCGTAACGCTTTACGTTGAGCAGGAAGGCTGGTGGTTCCTGAAGTGCGGCGATAAATACGGTTACATCAAAAAGGACTATGTCTCCAAAGGTTCTGTTCCGAAGACCCCCACGCCCACCAAGCTTCCCATCAAGGACGGCGAAGCAAGAGGCAAGGTCAGAGCTTCGAAGATTGCTCTTCGCAAGAGCCCGGATGAAAACTCCGATTGCATTAAGGAGTATTACACCGGCGAACAGCTTGTCGTCTACTTCTACGTACACGACGGTGCAGGAAGAAAGTGGTACAGCGTCAAGACCAGCGACGGCAAGAAAGGCTACATGTTCGCTGCATACGTAACGATTACGGAAGGTGTAGTCGGCGCCAGTTAAGAACTGCAAATCCAATTACGGGAGATCCGCTGAATGCGGGTCTCCTTTTCTATCCGTTCTGGTATGATCGCAGGTCTATGGGAACAGATTATCCGATCCATAAAAAAGCCGGCGAGCAATTCGCCGGTTCTGTATTATTCAGAATCAGAATCCTCTGTTCTTAAGATCGTGGACAAGCTCCACATAGAAATCCGTGATATCCCTTACGCCCTTCCCCGTCTTTCCGGAGAGCGGTGCGCGGCGAAGATCAATCTCATCGAGATGCGAAATCCCGCGACGTGTATTGCCGTGCAGTTCCAGGCAGCGCTCGCCCCAGCTTGCGGATTCCACGGAAACAAGTCCGTCATTGGGACCTTCGATCCGGTTCAGCACAAAACACGCCGTCGATAAACTGATGTCCGAAAACGGGCGTTTCATTACGCCTGCGACGCTCTGATAGAATACACCGGGCACATCCGGATTCTCCTCGTTGAATCGTTCCATATAAGAAACGGAGAATCCTTCGCAGACACGTTTGAAATCCGGTTTCTTGTCACCGACGAGACGGATCCAGTTGTCCACGGCAAAGGCGGCAATCGAGAAAAGCACATGCGGCGCACGAAGGAATTTTGTAAATGTTTTTGATCCGTGATGCGGTGTGCTGATCGTTGTGAGACTTGCGATCTTCGACCCGTATCCGAGTGAAGAGGCCGCCATGCGCGCTTCCAGACCGCCCTTGCTGTGCGCAATGATATTCACTTTTTCCGCGTTGGTTTCGTTCAAAACCGCGTCGATACGTTCACAGAGCGCTTGAGCGTTTGTCTCCGTGCTCGCCCAACAGTCCTGCTCGCCGAAAAACACCGTCGCGCCGTGTCCGCGCAGCACGTTCGGAATCCTGCCCCAATATACGGGCACTTTCAGATCCCGAAATCCCGTTCCGTGAACCAGCAGCAACGGATACTTTGTCTTACAGACGGTATGTTCCATTTTTCATCATTCCCCGACCGATAGATTTACGGATTTGACAGAAACAATCACGTTTTATAAATCGGAAAGCCGTTCGAGTGCTTCTCTGTTCTTCTTCGGCTCCTGCAGATGAATCACCGCCGCATCGGGGACGGCTTTCAGAACCTGTTCTTCGGCTTTCTTTGCCTCACCGCTGCCGGAGTAAAGTATGCATGTAACCTTCTTGTCTTTCAGATACGTATCTCTGAGCACGGTATTGATCGGACAGGAAAGACGTCCGTTCCAAACCGGTGAGCCGATCACAACTTCCTCGTATGCAGAAACATCCGTATCATACGATTTCAGCGGCTCACAGTATTTTCGTCCGGCATTGAAACCGCACTGCAGAATCTGTAAAAAGAACTTCTTCGGAGGCTTCTTTGACGGCTCAACCTTGCGGATATCGTAACCTTTATCTTTCAGGCAATCGGCAACGGTATCGCCGTTTCCGGAAAGTGTATAGTAGATGAAGAGTTTTGCCATGGGTTTTATCTCCTTTTCATTTTAATAAGAAGTAGATTTCGACCGGGTTATGATCGGAATACGCAAATCCTGTGTCGATCACATCGGCAAAAATCACCTCGACATTGTCGGTCACGAGAAAACCGTCGATCGTCAGCGTATACTGTCCGTCATAATACGGTCCGTCTGCGTTTCGGCAGCTCGGAACAGGATTCGACTCGTCAATCGGCGCGATCAGCGCGATGTTTCGGCCTTCAAACATGCTGTCCGGGATCGGCTGCGCCCAGGTGTATTCGATATCCGCCTTGCCGAAATACTTCGAGGAATCACCGAGCAAATCCTTGTTGAAATCGCCGCCCGCGATGCAGTAATTGCCCTTCTCATATTCGGACTGCATATCGTTCAGCAGTATCTCCAGCTGCTCGTATGCAATTTTACCGTCGGATGTATATGCCGACAGATGCAGATTGTAAAGCAGCAGCTCGCTGCCGTTCGTGAGCGGAATGCGATGCTTGCTGTAGCAACGGTCGAGATCAAGAAATTTAGAGAATCCTGTTTCAACCGGTACTTCCTTTCGTTCCGCTGCCGTAACAGGCGCTTTTGAGAACGTCATAAGTCCCGAGCGCGCTTTACCGAACGGCTGCGTCACCGGATATGCAAGAAATGCCGAATCATAGTTTTGCGCAAAGATGTACGCCATATCCTCCAGTGCATCTGTAAAATACGTGCGTTCTTCGATCTGATAGCTGCGTGTGGATCCGATGTCGATCTCCTGAATGAGATACAGATCTGCATTCTGCTCTTTGAGAACCCCGGCAATGGCTTTGAGATTCCTGTCGAGACGTTCTTCAGACCAGGCACGCGCACGGTCACCGCCGTCCATAAAGAATCCGAAATCGGATTCATATGCACCGAAACCGATATTATAGGAAACAACCTTGTATTCCGCTCCGGTTTCAAGTGTGCCCGTCGCTTTTCCCTCGATCGGGAGCTGTTGATCTCCGATACGGTGATAGCTGATCAGCACATAAGCGATATATGCTGCAAGCAGCAGCACGAGGACCAAAAGAATAATACCGATAATCTTCAATGCTTTTTTCACGGCAGTATGCACCTCATTCTGTATTTACTGATTGAAATTCATCTGATAGATGTGTGCGGCAATCTCCGGAGATCCAAAGTCCACAACGATCCAGCCGGACAGCCGCTCGCTCATTGAAAGCAGCGCGGGATTCAGCTTCTTCGCATAGCTGAACGGATGTCCGAACGACCCGCTGCCCTTCGTGGAAAGAAAGCTGATCGAAAGATGCGTTTCATCCGTTTGCACGGCCTCAAGTCCTTTCCGGAACGCGTTCAGTTTATCCGGTGCGTCGTATTCATAACGGTCCTGCACGATCAGCGTATACTTGCCGTTCTCGTGTGCTGCAGCGTTGACCGATACGTCATCGTGCCCGTTCTGTGTCTGCCAGTAGCACGGAAGCCCGAGCGTGGGCTTCGGCATCGACGCATCCTCATAATGCCGCGTCAGAAAAATCTTCCCGCGTGCTTCACCGACGGAAGGAATACCGTCGGTCAGAAGCCATGCATCCGGTTTCTCGGCAATGTATGCGTTGAGCAGTTTTTCAAATTGTTCCGGCGTCTCGCTTCCATGTTCATGCTTTACGGCGAAAACGATTGTTTCGGAGGGATGTGCACTCAAAAAAGCATAGCAATCATCAAGGACACTGTCTAGACTCAGCGTTGCCGCCCACGGCCATCCGCTTACAGTACAGTTAGTAAAACCATGCATCAGTTTGAATTTCGTTCCGTTTATTCCCAACCGGATATCGAGATAACGGAAGCCTGCGTCGAGCTGTTCCGCGATCGTAAGCGCTTGGCATTTTGTGATATAACCCAACTGCGCATTGGTTGAGGCGCTGTCGTGTGTTCCGGGCAAAACAACACTCGACAACGGTATGCTGTCGTCGAGCCGTGCCATCCAGTCCTGTGATCCGGTTGCTCCCTCACGATCAACCGTTTCGGTTGCGGGGATCAGATACATAAAAACGCCAAACACCAGGACGATCAGTGCCGGAATGATCCACAAGAGATGAAGCAGACGTTTTGCTGTACTTTTCTTTTTGATTTCCATTCTACACACCTCCGATTATTTGAAAAATTGTATCATATTCTGTTTTGATCCGCAACAACAATTCTTTCCGGCGACGGTTTTCCGCCCTGTCCTGTTCGGTTTGTATATAATTTGACTGCCTTTTTTTTATGTATTTCTTGCACAGGTCCGTTCCTTATGATATAATAAATTGAAAATTTGTGTGGAGGTCCTGCGTTGCGTATTTTAGGGATAGACCCCGGTTATGCGATTATGGGTTACGGTGTCGTAGAAAAGAACGGCCAGTCGATCACACCGATTGATTTCGGCGTTGTGGAAACGGATAAAAACCTCCCGTTCCCCGAGCGTCTGGAACGCCTGTATCTCGGCACTCGTCAGCTTTGTGAGCTGTATCGTCCGGATATGGCTGCATTTGAAGAGCTGTTCTTCTACCACAATATCACGACCGCTATCTCCGTCGGTTCCGGCCGCGGCGTCTCCATTCTCGGCGTACAGCAATGCGGAATCCCGATGTATGAGTTCACGCCGATGGAGATCAAGCAGTCCGTCTGCGGAAACGGACATGCCGACAAAAAGCAGGTGCAGCAAATGATCCGTGTTCTTCTCGGATTGAAAACGGAACCGAAGCCCGACGACGCTGCCGATGCGCTTGCCGCAGCTCTGTGCCTCGCGTTTCACGCGGGTCCCGCGCAGGAAGAATACAGGATCAAATAGGAGCTATTATGTACGCATATATCAAAGGAATCGTCGATGAAGTAGGAGCGGATCGGGCTGTGATCGAAGCAGCCGGCATAGGATATGAGCTTTTCTGCAGTTCATTGACGCTGAAGGCTCTCATCATCGGCGAACAGGCAAAGCTCTGTACTCATCTGCACCTTGCCGAAGGCGTACAGGCGCTTTATGGCTTTGCGGATACCGAAGAACGCGATATGTTCCGGAAGCTCCTGAATGTATCACGCATCGGTCCGAAGGTTGCGCTGTCCGTGCTTTCAACGATGACGCCGTCGGATGTACGCGCCGCAATCGTGACCGATAATCCCGCAGCATTCGACCGTGTCGCCGGCATGGGCAGAAAAACCGCACAGCGTGTGATTCTGGAGCTCGGCGAATCGATCCGTCAGGAATCCGTCGGCATGACTCCCGCCAAGCAGGAAAGCGCGAAGCCTTTCCTGCCGACGCTGCAGAGCGAAGCGGTCGCAGCGCTGACGTCCCTCGGGTACGACGGACTGACCGCGTCCCGCGCAGTGGCAAAGATCAAGGAAGCCGACAGCGTCGAAGAACTGATCACCAAAGCTTTGAGAAGCATGGCAAAGGGGTAAAGCATGCAGGACGACAGACTGATTTCCTCCTCCCTGCAGGAAGAGGACGCAAAAAACGAATACAGCATCCGCCCGCACTTTCTGTCCGAATACATCGGTCAGGAAAGCGTCAAGGAGCATATGCAGATCTATATCGCAGCGGCGAAAGCCCGCGGAGAATCTCTGGATCACGCATTGTTGTACGGACCTCCGGGACTCGGCAAAACGACGCTTGCAGGTATCATTGCGAATGAAATGGGCGTAAGTCTCCGGGTCACCAGCGGTCCTGCGATCACGCATGCCGGCGATCTCGCTGCGCTTCTGACGAACCTCAGTCCGGGCGACGTGCTGTTCATTGATGAGATCCATCGCCTGAATCCGAATGTGGAAGAAGTCTTGTATCCCGCGATGGAGGATTTTGCGCTGGACATCATCATCGGAAAAGGTCCCGGCGCAAGGAGCATCCGGCTCGATCTGCCGCGGTTTACGCTGATCGGCGCAACGACGCGTCTCGGTATGCTCTCTTCCCCGCTGCGCGACCGTTTCGGCATCAAGGAGCAGTTGGAACTGTATACGCCAGAAAGTCTGAAAGAAATCGTCACTCGCAGCGCAGATATTCTGCACATTGACATTGATGAAGACGGCGCTTTGGAGATCGCTTCCCGCTCGCGCGGAACGCCGCGTATCGCAAACAGACTCCTGCGGCGTGTCCGAGACTATTCTCAGGTGCGCGGAACCGGTGTGATTGATCTCGAGACCGCCCAAAGCGCGCTTTCCATGCTGCAGATCGATGAGCTCGGTCTCGACGCGGTCGACCGTAAGATGCTTGTCGCCATGATTGAGATCTTCCGCGGCGGTCCCGTCGGACTCGATACCATCGCAGCATACACCGGCGAAGATGCCGGGACAGTCGAGGATGTGTACGAGCCGTATCTTCTGAAACTCGGCTTCATTGCGCGAACGACGCGCGGAAGAGTTGTTCTGCCGGATGCTTACCGGCATTTGGATTACCCCGTACCCGTAACGGTACAGCAGGAACGGCTGGAGGTGTAACATGTTCGGCAAAAAGCAGCGCATCATTGCAGAACAGGCGGATCAGATCCGTTCTCTCGAACTGCAGCTTGAATCGCTGACTGCAGAAAACAAACGTCTCAAGGACCGCGTGATCGATGTCGAGCGTCGCGAACGCGGAATCGGGCGTGCGTTGAACGAAGCGACTGCCACAGCGGATAATATGATCGCGGACGCACAGCGCAAATCGGGTGCAATGCTTGAGCAGACGCAGAACGAATGTGATGCGCAGCGGAAAAAGGCGGACCGTATCGTTGACGACGCGTATCGCAGTGCAAGAGAGATTGTGCGTGAAGCGGAAGATGAAGGACAGAAAAAACGCGCCGAAATGCAGCAGCAGATTGAACAGTATGCGGCGCTGTTAAATGGCTACGATGCGATGGTCCAGGAACAGCTTGAACTTGCCAAGGATAACGCGCGCCGCTATTCGGAGCTTTCCGCCGCCCTGCACAACGCGGTCCCGCAGCTTTTGAATACGGACGGTACGCCTCTGCCCGGTCTCGGAAATCCCGATGACAGCCAAAGCAATGCCGGCACGCCGTCCTATCTTCGTGACGATATGCCGGATTATCAGTCGAATCCTTTGTCATATAAGCCGAGCCGTGAAACAAACGCAGACGAACAGCTTTGGACGGTCGACAAAATCGCAACAGGAGAAACCGGCGGATCCGGCGCGGATGTAGACGCCATTATCGACGAGATTCTTGCCGCTACGGAGGACGAACAATGAAGCTGACCCTGCTGGGCATGTACGGACCGTTTCCCGCTTCCGGAAAAGGCTGTTCCTCCTATCTTATCGAAGACGGAGATACACGTATCCTGTTGGATTGCGGAAGCGGTTCTCTCTCAAAATGCAGGGACATTTTTCCGGATCTGCCTCTGAGGCTCGATGCGATTGTTCTTTCGCATATGCACGCGGATCATGCCGGTGAGATCCACTTGTTCCGCTATATGGCGGAGTTCGGAAAGCTGAATACGCCGGTGAAGCTGTTTTCTCCGGAAACGGATAATCTTCAATATCCTGTGTTTGAAACGGTCCGGACGTATGACGGCATGCAGACAACGATCGGCTCTCTGACGCTTGGTTTTGTCGCTGTGCAGCATGCTGTGCCTACGATGGGTATCCGGATTACCGATTCCGGCGGTCATTCGATCTTTTACACCGGAGATACCGGATGGTTTGACGGTTTGGTCACAGCCGCACAGGGTGCCGATCTGCTTTTGGCAGACGCATGCTTGCGGGACGAATCGAACGAAAAAGCGCTGAAGAATCATATGACCGTTGCGCAGGTGCTTTCGCTCCGTCAGAAAGCAGGCTGCAATGCCGCAGTGCTGACACACCTGTACGACGACGGAACGGAATACCCCGCTATCATTGACCGGCGTTGTATCTATGCCGTCGAGGGCAGTGTTTTCGAGATTATTTCTCATGACACGAAATGATGCGATTTCGCTTCATCATACAAAAAAATTCAGGAAAGGATATATAACACTATGGCAAAAATGACAATCGAAGATGTTAACGTAACAGGCAAGAAAGTACTTGTTCGCGTAGACTTCAATGTCCCGCTTGCGGAGGACGGAACCGTTTCCGACGACAAGCGCATCGTTGCTGCGCTCCCGACGATCAAGTATCTTCTGGACCACAAGGCGAAGGTCATCCTTTGCTCGCATCTCGGCAGACCTAAAGGAGAAGTCAATCTGAAGTATTCTCTGGAGCCGGTCGGTCAGCGTCTTGCCGAGCTTCTGCCCGATACCCGCGTCTGGTTTGCAACCGACACGGTCGGCGAAAGCGCCAAGGCAGCGATCGCAGACATGAAGGAAGGCGAAATCGTTCTTCTCGAGAATACCCGCTTCCATAAGGAAGAGGAGAAGAACGATCCCGAATTTGCGAAGCAGCTTGCTTCCCTTGCGGATTTGTTCGTATCGGACGCATTCGGCACGGTGCATCGCGCACACGCATCCACGGCGGGCGTTGCGGATTATATTCCCGCAGTCGCCGGTTACCTCATCGGCAAGGAACTCGGCGTCATGGGCGAAGCACTCGAGAACCCGGTCCGTCCGTTTGTTGCGATCCTCGGCGGTGCAAAGGTCGCGGATAAGATCGGCGTCATCAAGAATCTGCTTGCCAAGTGCGACAGCCTGATCATCGGCGGCGGCATGGCTTATACGTTCTTCAAGGCGATGGGTTATGAAATCGGCACGTCCCTGCTCGACGAAAACAGCATTGATCTTGCCAAGGATCTGATGGCGGAAGCCAAAGAACGCGGCGTGAATCTGCTGCTCCCGATCGACACCGTGGTCGCGAAAGAATTTGCGGCGGATGCGGAGCACAAGACAGTTCCCTCCGATGCAATCCCCGAAGGCTGGATGGGTCTCGATATCGGCGAAAAGACCCGCGAACTGTTCCGCAAGACGATCGTCGAAGCAAAGACGGTCATCTGGAACGGCCCGATGGGTGTGTTCGAATTCCCGGCATTTGCGGAAGGCACTAAGGCGGTCGCAGCTGCATGTGCAGACTGCGCAGGCACGACGATCATCGGCGGCGGCGATTCCGCTTCCGCGGTGAAAAAGCTCGGTTTTGCAAGCAAGATGACGCATATCTCCACCGGCGGCGGCGCATCGCTTGAATTCCTTGAGGGCAAGATCCTTCCCGGTGTCGCGGTGCTGAACGATAAGCCCGAAGGACGTCGTCCGATCATCGCAGGCAACTGGAAGATGAACAAGACGCCTGACGAAGCGAAAGAGCTTGTCGAAGCGCTGATCCCGCTCGTTAAGGACGCAAAGTGTGAAGTCGTCGTTTGCCCGCCGTACGTGGATCTCTGCTGCGTCGGCAAGGCAATCAAGGGCACGAACATCAAACTCGGTGCGCAGAATATCCACTGGGCGGAAAAGGGCGCATTCACCGGTGAGATCTCGGCGGATATGCTGAAAGCGCGCGGCGTCGAATACGCAATCGTCGGTCACTCTGAGCGCCGTCAGTATTTCGGCGAAACCGATGAAACCGTCAACAAGCGTGCACTTGCCGCGCTGAACGCAGGCATCACGCCGATCATCTGCGTCGGCGAATCGCTTGAGCAACGCGAAGCGGGCGTAACCGATGAACTCGTTTCCAATCAGACCGTTGCGGCATTGAAGGATATGACGAATGCACAGGTCGAATCCGTCGTCATCGCGTATGAGCCCATCTGGGCGATCGGCACCGGCAAGACCGCAACAAAGGAAGACGCGAACGCGACCATCGGCGTGATCCGCAAGGCGATCGCAGGCGTGTTCGGCGAAGCGACCGCGAATAAGGTCCGCATCCAGTACGGCGGCAGCATGAACCCGAAGAATGCCTCCGAGCTCATGGCAATGCCGGAAATCGACGGCGGTCTGATCGGCGGTGCAAGCCTCAAAGCAGAAGACTTCACGAAGGTGGTTCATTTCTGATGAAGCCGATTACCGCATTGATCATCCTCGACGGCTTCGGCTATCGCGAGGAAAAACAGTATAACGCGATCCTGACCGACGGCGCTGTGAATTTCATGCGCCTTTGGAAGGAATATCCGCACACCCTGATCGGCGCGAGCGGTATGGACGTCGGACTTCCCGACGGACAGATGGGCAACTCCGAGGTCGGTCATACGAACATCGGCGCGGGCCGTATCGTCTACCAGGAGCTGACCCGCATCACAAAAGCGATCCGGGACGGCGATTTCTTTGAGAATCCTGCCTTCCTCGGCGCGATCGAGAACTGCAAAGCGCATGATTCTTCCCTGCATCTGATGGGACTGTGCTCCGACGGCGGCGTACACAGCCACCTCGAACATCTCTATGCGCTCGTCGAACTTGCCAAACGCAACGGATTGAAGAAGGTCTATGTCCATTGCTTTATGGACGGTCGCGACGTTCCCCCGTCCTCCGGCAAGATGTATCTCGAACAGCTCGATGTAAAGCTCAATGAGATCGGCTGCGGAAAGATCGCAACAGTCATGGGACGCTTCTATGCCATGGACCGCGACAATCGCTTCGAGCGTGTGGAACGTGCGTATGCGGCGCTGACGTACGGAGAAGGCTTCACCGCCTCCTCCGGTCCCGAAGCGATGCAGCTGAGCTACGATCGCGGTGATACGGATGAATTCGTACAGCCCACCGTGGTGCTTACCGACGGAAAACCCACCGCGACGATCGGCGCAAACGACAGCGTGATCTTCTTCAACTTCCGTCCGGACCGTGCAAGAGAGATCAGCCGTGCGTATATCTTCGAAGACTTCAACGGCTTCGAACGCAGAAACGGTTTCTTCCCGCTCTACTACGTTTCGATGACGCAGTACGACAAGACGTTCGAAAATGCGCTGCATGTGGCGTTCAAGCCGCAGTCGCTTGCGAACACGTTCGGCGCATATGTCGCCGACAAGGGGCTTTCGCAGCTTCGCATTGCGGAGACCGAGAAATACGCGCACGTAACGTTCTTCTTCAACGGCGGCGTTGAAGCGCCGAACGCGAACGAGGATCGCTGCCTCATCCCCTCGCCGAAGGTTGCAACCTATGATCTGAAGCCCGAGATGAGCGCATATGAAGTTGCTGCGGAAGCGAAAGCAAGGATCGAAAGCGGCAAGTACGACGTAATGATCCTGAACTTCGCAAACCCGGATATGGTCGGTCATACCGGCGTGATGGACGCGGCAGTCAAAGCGGTCCACGCAGTCGACGAATGTCTGAACACGGTCGTGACCGCGATTCTTGCTACCGGCGGTCGCTGCATCGTAACGGCAGACCACGGCAACTGCGAGCTGATGTGGGACGAAGCGCAGAACGCGCCGTTCACCGCGCATACCACACTGCCGGTTCCGTGCATGCTGATCGACAACACGCGAAAAGACGTCACACTGCGCAAAGGCGGCAGGCTCTGCGATCTTGCCCCGACGCTTCTCGAGCTTCTGGGGCTTCCGATCCCCGCGGAGATGACCGGAAAGTCGCTGCTTGCTTAAATTGCTAAAATGACAGGCGCAGGGCAAAAGGCTCTGTGCCTGTTTTTTGCACGGATCCCTTTCAAACGTTATCGTTTCGTGATGAAACATTTCCCATACACGACTGTCGGGTTTTCCGTGATCGTCGCCGCCTCCCCCGTTTGCAAAGACAGTTTCACCATAACTGCGGTCGGACAGATATTGAAAGATCATTACGGCTCCTAAAAACATTCAAAGATTCCTTTTTTATGCTTGCATTTTCAATAGGTGCGTGTTATAATCATTTCCGCAGATATTTTTGGAGGAACTTATATGGGTATTTTAATGTGGATTATTGCAGGCATTCTCGTGCTTTCGTCGATTCTGATGTGCGTGGTTGTTCTCGTACAGCAGACCAAGTCTTCCGGTCTCGGAGCGGCATACGGCAGTGATACCGTTTCTTTCTCCCAGCGCGGAAAAGCGGCAAGCCGTGAAGCGAAGCTGCAAAAGATCACCGTTGTTCTTTCGATCGTAATTGCGGTCATGGCAATCGCTCTTCTGCTGATCGCCAGATTCGCAGGAAAATCGATCTGAAGAAAGTATAACGCATGCAACGGTGCATCTACGGATGCACCGTTTCTATTCTGAGAAAGGAGGACGTGCCATGCCGGTACACAAAGGAATCAAAGTCGCCGCGCTGAACCGCAAGGCGCGTCACGACTATTTTATCGAAGACACCTATGAATGCGGAATCGCATTGCAGGGCACTGAAGTCAAATCAATTCGCAACGGATCGCTGAACCTTAAGGACAGCTATGCGCAGGTCAAGAACGGCGAACTCTTTTTGATCGGTATGCACATCAGCCCGTATGAACAGGGAAACATCTATAATCATGATCCGTTTCGTACAAGAAAGCTTTTGGCACACTCTCGCGAGATTCGAAAGCTCAACACACTTTCCCAGGCGGACGGATACAGTCTTGTTCCCCTGTCCGTCTACTTTAATGACGGCAAGGTCAAGGTTGAGCTTGCGGTCGCAAAGGGCAAAAAGCTCTATGACAAGCGCGCAAGCATTGCGGAGCGCGACGCCGATCGCGATATGGATCGGAATTTTAAAAAGCAGTATCGCTGATCCGGTATCGGCATACTATATGAATACCGCTTTACGGTCTTGGGGGCGAAATGGTTTCGACGGGGATCGCGGAAGCGGGATAAGCGAGCCGAAGCCCCGTGCTTCGTTAAAAACGGGAACTGTCTAAAATAACTGACAACAATCACACTCAGCTCGCAGCTGCATAAAGCAGCTACGCGTCCGCCCGAGGAAACTTACCGCTTCGGAACCGGGCGTCATTAGGGTAGGGAACGAACCTGCGTAAGCTTTGCCGCAGGCCGGACTTTATGAAGCTACCGTAACGCGGAGCCTGTCGGAGGGCGCCGCGCGAGGGGAATCCTAAAACACCGACTGCGCTCGGAGAAAATCCTGCCAACGGGTTTTCGGACGGGGGTTCGACTCCCCCCGCCTCCACCAGAAAGAAAGCAAGGCGTTGCTGACGCCTTGCTTTCTTTTTAGAATTATGCGGAGGGAGGAGAACCCGGCGCGGGGGTGAATGAAGCCGCAGTGCGGCTTCAGAGCCGCGCCGTGACCGAGCCGCAGCGAGAAGCGACTCTTCCCGCCTCCGCCACGTCGCCGCAGAGCTCATTGCTCTGAATGGTTGTAAATATCATGTTTTTAGTGTATAATGATCTTCGAAATTCAGGAATTCGCGGAGGATATCTGATGCTCGAGATAAAAGAAACAACTATTGATGACATCAAAAGCGTTCAACAGCTCTGGGCTGACGGAGACGTCATGCGGTTTGTCGGCTTCCCGGAAGGATTACACGAAACAGACGAAAGAATGGAAAAATGGTTTCGATGGATAGATTCAAACAGACCGGCTCTGAACCACTATTCGATATTTAAAGACGGGCAGTACTGCGGCGAATCATTCTATAAGATCGACAGAGAGCATCAAAGTGCCGCTCTTGATATAAAACTGTTCGGATTTGCACGCGGACGGGGTATCGCTGCCGCAGGACTATCCTACGCAATCAAAGAAGCATTCCAAAACGGCGCAAAGACAGTCTGGGTCGACCCAAATCCGGAAAATACGAAAGCTGTTGCATTGTACAGGAAACTGGGCTTTCGCCAGAAAGACTTCCCGGATTATCTGATTGCGAAGGATGAAGCGTCAAGCTCGATTTATATGGAATTGCATAAAACTTGATTCCGATTACAGTCTGGTAGGCTCGGTATTTGTATAGGTCAGGAAGCGAAAAGCGGTTTCTTCTTCGACCTGTTTCTCCCCTGCGTCCGTTATGATCCAGTTCGGCATCAGGTTCAGATTCGGGAAGAATCGATCCGCCTCGGCATCCGTGTACGTCAGCGTCACAAGCGCGGAATCACAATACGGCAGCAACAAGCGATAAATCTGCTCTCCTCCGCACACATAAACCGTGTCCGGATCACGGTCGGAAACAGCACGACTGAGTTCGCTCAGATCGTGACAGACGAGCGCATTGCCTGCCGTAAACATCGGATCGCGTGTCAGAATGATATTGTCGCGATTCGGAAGCGGCGCGCCGTTCGGAAACGTTCCGAGTGTTTTGCGTCCGATGATGATCGTATTATGGGACGTCAGCATGCGAAAACGGCGCATATCCGCATGGATACGCACCAAAAGACGGCCTTCACTTCCGATTCCCCATTGCGGGGTAACATTTACGATTGCTTTCATTTCTATTATACCGCGACCGGGATCGTCCCATCAAACGGATGATACCGGTAGTTTTCCATTTTGAAGCTTTTCGTCGTAAACGCATAAAAATCCTTTACATCCGTATCCATCAAGAATTTCGGTGCGTCGAACGGCTCGAGCCGAATCATTTTCTCTACCATTTCCACATGACGATCATAGATATGACAATCTGCAATGACGTGTACCAGCTCGCCGGGTTCCAATCCGGAGACCTGCGCGAACATGTGGACGAGAACGGCATACTGCACCACATTCCAGTTGTTTGCAGTCAGCATATCCTGGGATCGTTGGTTCAGAATTGCGTTCAGTTTGTTTCCTGACACATTGAACGTCATGCTGTATGCGCAGGGATAGAGATGCATTTCATGAAGGTCTTCAAAGTTATACATGCTCGTAAGGATCCTTCGGCTGGTTGGATCGTGCTTCAGCTGATACAATACGCGATTGACCTGATCAAACTCGCCTTCCGGATACAGATGCTTTTGCGCAAGCTGATACCCGTATGCTTTCCCGATCGAACCGGATTCATCCGCCCAGCTGTCCCAGATATGACTGCCGAGCGCGTGAACGTCATTTGATTTCTTCTGCCAGATCCAAAGCAGCTCGTCGACACAGGATTTCCAGTACGTACGGCGAAGCGTCATGATCGGAAACTCCTTCTGCAAATCATACCGGTTGACGATTCCGAACAGCTTTACCGTATGTGCAGGCGTGCCATCCTCCCATTTCGGACGCACCGGACGATCCGTATCCCATACGCCTTCGGTGAGAATTCTGCGGCAATTATCCATATAAACCTGATCTGCGTAACTCATAAGAAAACCTCCGTTGTGCTAATATTATAACACAATCGGAGGTATATGCAAGTATCAGGTTTTTGTGATAAAGATGTTTGAACACTTTGAACAGGTAACGCGGATCTTTCCTTTGTGCCGTGGTGCGCGGATCCTCTGCCCGCATTGCGGGCATTTGAAATACTTGTACGTTTTACGGTCCTTCCACTGCTGCTTCAATGATGCAAAACGGCGGTTCAGCTTCTGCTGTCGATACAGGAATCTGGTATTCTCTGCCTGCCGTTTCGATACGTTTCTGGAAAACGCGCGAAAGATCCACAAGATCATGACGATGATGCCGAATCCGTAGAACACATAGTACAGAATCCGGAACACAAGCGCGGCGGTATTCCCTCCGTGTGTCAGACAAACCAGTGACAGAAAGGTAAAGAAAACTGCCGCGATCAGGCACACGAGACTGACTCGGTTCATAAACTTTGTCAGAGCGTCAACGCCGTTCCGTCCCTGCATAAATCGATATAAACGCTCACGAAACTTCATAATAAATACCTTCTTTCATGCTCTCGGCGCTGTCTGTGACTTCGTTGTATTGATACGCGTTCTGCGAACCGAAACACAGTCCGAAGAATGGCGCGACACAACGGGTCAGCATCGGCGTTACAATACAGTGTACGAAGACGAAGAACAAAAAGATGAACATCAGCAGCAAATACAATCTGCGAAGCAGGCGATACCGTACGGAAACCGTTCTTCTGCGTTCCTGTTCTTCGAAAATCGAGTCCCAGCCGAACGGAGGCTCATTGCCGCCGTCGTCACCGTTGCCGGTATAGGAACCGCCGTAATAACCCTGCCCCGTGCGATAATAGGTCTGCCAGGGATTCTGACCGTACGCGGATTGCTGCGTGTATGTCTGCTGACGTTCGGACGCGCGATATGCCGCCCGCTTCTCCGCCGTCTTGATCTGATCATATGCAACATTGACGTCATTCATCTTTGCTGCCGCAGACGAGTCGTTCGGGTTCAGGTCGGGATGGTATTTTTTGGCAAGCCTTCGGTATGCAGCGCGGATTTCTTCGTCGCTTGCCGTCTCGGAAACACCGAGTACCGTATACGGATTCTTTGCCATTGCTTTCCCGCTCTCCCTTTTTTTCTTTGTCTATGTTACCCGTTTTTACGCGGTTCGTCAATGCAGTTCACAAGATTGTTGCATTTTATGCACCTTTCTTTTGTTTTTCTGCATCTCCGAACCGAAAAAAATTGACATCTTCGCCTCATCATGATAATATGAAAAAGGAGGAATATACGATGAACCCTGTTAAATTGATTGCCGACAGCTCCTGCGATATCGGTCCGGAGCTTGCAAAACGGTACGACGTCGATTTTGTGCATATTCACGTTCGCATGAACGGGAATGAATATCTCGACGGTATTGATATCACCCATCAGGATATTTACGACAACTACGAGAAGAATCATGTTCTTCCGAGTACCGCCGCCATGAACATTGACGAGTACGAAGCTGTATTCAGACCGTATATCGAGCAAGGATACGATATCGTTCACGTCTCGCTCGGCAGCGGTTTGTCTTCCACCTGCGGCAACGCTCGGCTGGCCGGAGAATTGTTCGATCCCGGTCGCGTATATGTCATCGATTCCAAGAGTCTTTCTTCCGGAAGCGGTCACATTGTCTGCGAATGCGGTGAGCGGATCAAACAAGGTCTCAGCGCAAAACAGATTTTTGAAGAAGTCACGCCGATCACGGACAAGGTCAACGCTTCCTTCATACTTGACGATCTCAAATATCTGCACGCCGGCGGACGCTGCTCCGGTCTTGCGCAGTTCGGTGCTACGCTTATGAACATCAAGCCCTGCATCATGGTCCGGAACGAGCTTTTCGGATCCATGACCGTCGGAAAAAAATACATGGGTTCTTATAAGCGCTGCGCGCTGAAATATGTCGAAAACATGATTAAGGACCGTACCGACATCGTACTCGACCGCTGTTTCATCACACATTCGGGATCGGATCCGGAAGTTCTGTATGCGATGCGCGATCTTGCCATGCAGCTGCAGCCTTTCAAGGAAATCCACATTACGCATGCAAGCGCGACGATCAGTGCGCATTGCGGACCGAATACCACCGGTATCCTGTTTATTACAAAATGATTGCTGCTATACTATTCACCGTTCTGTTTGCGATCTCGGGGATCTGTATCTCCGAGGTCGTATTTCGACAGCACGCGTTTCTCAACCGGATATGGCTCGGACTCACGATCGGCTTGCTGATGCTGACATGGGCCCCCTCTCTCTTTGCGCTGTTTCTCGGGTTTACCGTCATTTCACAGCTGCTTTCCGCTGCTCTTGCGCTGCTTGCCGCAGCGGCATCTGCCGCAGTCGTTTTCATACAGACGAAACGCGGCCTGCATCACAGCTATCGCATCGGAAAAGATCTTCTTTCGATGTTGTGGCTGCTTCCGGTTCTTCTGTTATGCTGTATTCTGCTGCATACGCATATCCTGAACCGGCATGAAGACGGTTCGCTATGGGTCGGTCAGGTAACATACGGCGATCTCGCAATGCATCTCGGTTTTATCACAAGCATTGCCGAGCAAACCGCGTTTCCTCCGCAATACAGCATTTTCCCCGGACATGCGCTGAACTATCCGTTTTTATGCGAGACCTCCGGTGCCTCGCTGTTTCAACTCGGCGCATCAGTACGCGACGCTTATCTGATTTCCGCGATCTATGCCTTTGTCCTTGTCGTTTCCGGCGTTTATCTGTTTTTCAAGCAATGGCTGAAGCGCAAGCCGCGCGCGCTGTTTGCCGCTTTACTGTTTTTCTTCGGCGGCGGGTTCGGGTTCTTCTATTTCTTCGATTTGTCGAAATCCGGCGGAATACTTCCCTCCCTGCTTCACGCGAATCAAAACGTTTCGCAGCTATTGCTCGACGGTTTTTATCTGTCACCGACCAACATGCCTGCTCTGGGCTTAAGATGGGTCAATCCGATCGTCGATATGCTGATTCCGCAGCGCGCTACGCTGTTCGGGTGGGCATTTCTGTTCCCCTGCCTGTATTTGCTGCACGGATTTGCTTTTGAAAAGAAGCATTTCAACGTTCTTCCCCTTGCGGTATTTGCCGGTTTGCTGCCGATGATTCACACGCATTCCTTTCTTGCGCTCGGAATTATCAGCGCTGTCTACTGTATATCAGATCTTATCACAGTTCGTTTTGAACCGAAACGACTGGTTCGATGGGCGATTTATGCAGGCGTCGCCTGCTTGTTTGCCGCGCCGCAGTTATTCTTGTTTACATTCCGTCAGGCGTCCGAAAGCGGACTTGTTCGGTTCCATCTGAACTGGGCGAACGAAGCCGATTCCTATCTTTGGTTTTACATCAAAAACCTCGGCCTGATCTTTCTGCTGATGCCGTTCGCGTTCCTGCTGCTTCCCAAGCGGGATAAACGCATCTATGCAGGCGCGATAGCTGTCTGGCTGATCGCGGAGTTTATTGCGTTTCAGCCGAACAATTACGATAACAACAAGCTGCTGTTTATCTGGTTTGCTTTCACATGCGGGCTGATTTCCAAATTCATTTTCGTTTGGCTGCACAGGATCAGTCGTTTCATTCTGAAAAAGACCGGTATTTCGGAACGGCTGAATGCTTATCGGGTTTCCGTCTGTTTCCTGACCGGTTCACTGTTGTGTTACTTCCTGTTCAAGCTCGTTGCTGATGCGGAAAGCGGGTTCATGCTGCGGCACGGAACGGCGCTGACCCTGTTCTTTATCGCGTGCATACTGCTTGCGCTTTGCATCTCCGCATGCCTGGATTCCTTCCGGAACCGTGCATCCTGCACCGTTTGGATTGCGCCGATCGTTCTGTCTGTTTGGCTGCTGAGTCTGTTAGCGGCAGTATGGCTCTGTCACTACCGGGAACGCACCCTTTTCATGAACAAAGGATTGGCGTATCTGACTTTAGCCCTCTGCTCCGCCGCCATGATCGTATTGTTGACGACACGGATCCTTGCGCTGATCGCCCATCCGCAGAAACAGAAAACGGCCTGGCAATGCGTGGGAGTTACGCTTGCTTCCTGCATCGTGCTTTTCACACTGTTTTCATCGTCCGTCATGACGATCCTGCGCGAGCTGAAAAGCGAATACCAGGTTTATACCGCATCCGAAGCCGAATTGTCCGATCAAATATACCGCGCAACCGAACCGGACGCGGTGATTCTTGCCGACAGCTATCATTGGAACGTCGTGACGCCTCTCACGGGAAGAAGCATCGTAACCGGAACCGGAACCTTCCTCTATTATCACGGGATCGACACTTCCGAGCGCGAATCCGACGTTACGCAGATGTTTGAAGATCCGGGATCTCATCCTGACCTTTTCCGTCAGTACGGCGTTCAATACATCCTTGTAACCAATGCGGAGCGATCGAATTACGAAATCGACTATGCGTATTATAACGCAAACTGTGAGATCGTGGCAAAAACAGACGCCGGATTCCTGTACAAACTGCATCCGTAAACAAAATCCGCATACAGCACAAAGACGGTCGGATCACTCCGACCGTCTTTTCTAATATGCGTTATTTGCAATCCTGCTGCATGATATCAATGATGGTCTGGTCCGTTTCAACCATACCTTCCGATGCAATTCTTCCGATATTGCGAACAGTCGCATCGGCGTTCGGCGCAACGATCCCTTCGCCGTGATAGAACTGCTGCTGATGCAGATACATCTGATATCCGAGAATGCCGGTGTCAATCGCCGCTGCAATCTTTGCCGCGCATGAGGGCTTCGCACCGTCACAGATCGTTCCGGAAATCATTGCAACGGAATTAACGAGCGTATGCGCAACGACGATTTCGTCGCCGCCGAGCAGATACGCAATTCCTGCGCCTGCCGCGCAGCCTGCGCTGATTGCGCCGCAATAGGCAGACAGCCGTCCGATTCCCGCTTTTTGATAAACCGTCAGAAGATCGGAAAGAATCAATGCGCGATACATGCGTTCCCTGCCGATCGCATAATGTCTGGCGTAGCAGATGATCGGAACGGAAGCCGTGATACCTTGGTTGCCTGAACCGCAAAGGATCGCAACCGGCATTTCACAGCCGCTCATTCTCGCATCGCTGCCCGCCGCAGCATAAGCTCTTGCGACAGTCTTTGCGTCGGAAACGTTTTCCGTAAGAAGAATTTTGCCGATATTTGCGCCGTAATCGTGCGAAAGTCCTTCCTCGCAGATCGCCATATTGTAGTCAATCTGCAGGTCCAGCAGATCCTGCACCTCCGAAACGTCTACGCGGTTTGCGTAATCTACGATATCATGCAGATTCAGACAGGATTTGTCTGTCAGATTGTCTTCGCTCTGTGCAACGATCGGGCGTTTATACAGCGCCTCGCCGTTTTTCATGATCTCGACGATATTGGAGTGATTGTTCGCAATCACAACACGGGAATAGGAGGTGCGCGCATAAAGCGTAATGCTGATATACAGCGGGCAATCGGTTTCCGCACAGGATACGTCGATATTGACGGAATCCATGAAGTGTGCGACCGCTGCTCGCTGTTCGTCGGAAACACGGCTGATGACCTGCATGCCTTTGTCCGCGTCTCCGCAGACGATGCCTGCCGCAACCGCGGCGCGAATCCCCTTTAGCCCGTTCGTATTCGGGACTACGACGCTTTTTACATTTTTCAGGATATTGCCGCTGACGGAAACCGTGACTGCGGTCGGCTGCATGCCGAGAACCTGATGCGCCTTTGCCGCGCAGTATGCGATGGAAATCGGCTCCGTACATCCGGTTGCCGGGACGATCTCTTCCCGCAGAATCTGTGAATACTCTTTCCAATACCGAATCTCTTCCATACATCCCCCAAGTACGTCATTTAAAATATAACGGTGAGCAAGCCGTAAGCCGAGTTCTGTCTAAGGACGATCATCTATCTAGACGACCCGTTGCCGGGCCGTTCAAGCGATTATCAAGAGCGTAGCGGGCCGCTATTGAATGCTCTCATTCCAATCTTGCACCGAGTGGGGTTTACAGAACGGACAAGTCGCCATGCCGTTGGTGAGCTCTTACCTCGCCTTTCCATCCTTACCCGGAAAACCGGGCGGTATCTCTCTGTTGCACTTTCCTTGAAGTCGCCTTCACCGGGTGTTACCCGGCACTCTGCCCTGCGGTGCTCGGACTTTCCTCACCTCATAAAGAGCCGCGATCGTCTGACTTACTCACCGTTAAAAACTAATCGTTGTCGGCATATAACAGCCTGCCGCAATTCTCGCATTCGAGGATCATATTCTCCCCGATAAGCCTTCGAATTGCGAGACTCGGAAGCGACATGTTGCATCCGCTGCATTTTCCGTCCCGCACTTCAACCACCGGAACGCTGTTGTGCAGGCGTGCGCGTTTATACCGGTTCATCAGCGAGGGACTCACATGCCGCTCAAGCTCCTCCAGTTTTTTATCTGCCGCGAGCATATCGATTGCAGCATCGTCCTTTTCTTTCTGACAAAGGATTTTGACCTGATCGTACTCTTTCTTCGCTTTTGCGCCCTGCTGACGCGTTTTCTGATATTCGGATACGGTTTCCTCAAGGCTTCGGAACAGCTGTTTGATCTCTTTTTCGAGATTGTTTGCTTCCCGCTGCAGCTTTTCGATGTCGTGACGGAATTCCGTCATCTCCTCGGATGTGCATTCTTCGTCGCCTTTCAGCGTTTCAAATTCAGAAGACTCTAGGTCCAGGCGATCCAGAACCGCTTCATATTGGGCGTTGAGACGATTCATCGCCGCAGAATGCGACTCCATATCCTCGGTCAGCTTTGTCAAGGTTGCCTGTTGTTGTTTGACATACTTTGCGAGCTTGTTCAGCTTCACGCGGTTTGCCGTTGTGCGAAGTCCTGTTTCGATTTGCTGCTTTTCAAGATCCGCGTCCTGATAGGCAAGCAATGCAACCGGTTTACTCATAGGTGAGTTCCTCCTTATAAGCAATACAAAGGCGTATTGCCCGATTGTGCTAAATTATATTGTACATCATTTTTTCCTTCCTGTAAACGGTCAATTAACGGTTTCAGGACAGGAAATTCCGTTTCGTAATGCCCCATGACACAGCAGTTCACATTGAGCTGCAATGCAGTCAGAGCTTGACTGTGCTTCAGTTCGCCGGTGACGAATGCGTCACAGCCGGCATCCCCGACGAACGAAACATCGCTTCCGCCCGCGCCGCCGATCACGGCAACCCTGCGGACCAGCCGTTCCGGATCGCCGGTATATCTGCCTCTTGTCCGCAGTGTACGTTCGCATTGCGCCGCAAACAGACGAAACGGAACAGGACTTGGAAGTATGCCGATTCTGCCGAGATCCTCCGGCGGAAGCGGTCTGATCTCCGTCAATCCGAGCAGTGATGCAAGCACGTCGTTCACCCCGCCGACGCAAGCGTCGAGATTGGTATGCGCGGCAAAGTGTCCGATCCCGTGACGGATCAGCCGGTATGCCGCCGCCGTATCGGGGTCGTCTTTTGAGATAGCCTTAACCGGGTCCCAGAAAATCGGATGGTGCGTGAGCACGAGATCGTAACCGCCCCGGATCGATTCCTCGGCAACCGGAACGGTCAGATCCAGCGCAACAAGCACTTTTTTAATTTCGTCATGTTCCGGCGTAATGAGCAGTCCGACGTTATCGAAGTCCAGTGCCAGCGATTTCGGCGCGATATGTTCCATCCGCTCGCAAAAATCATGCAATTTCATAACTGCCTCCCGTCATAGTTTCTGCAAAATCTGTTTCAGCGCGGCAATCTTCTTCATCAGAACTGTCTCTCCCTCCGTTCCCGCAGCCGTTCCCAGCATTATTTCGTGACAGGACAGCTGCTGTAAGCACAGATCCGGAAGCAACTCGTCGTGTTCGGCAAACGATCGGTAGCCGATGTCGAAAAAGTCTTCGGGAAAGCCTTCCGGCAGGGATTCCCGCCCTGTTCCGGGAATTGCTTTCAGCACCTGATACAGACGACCGTGATCCGAAACAATACGGTCTGCTTGGATACGGAATCCGTTTTCGTAGAGATATCTGCGAATGTCATCCTGCGCGCGCATCGGCTGCAGAACAACAGATTGTGCGCCTGCCAGCGGAACCGTGCACGCTTCAAGAATTCGGCACATCAGCGTTCCGCCCATGCCGAGCAGTACGATCGCATCGCATTCGTAAGGATGAAGCACAGAACAGCCGTCCCCGACACGAAACGAAACGCGATCGGCCATGCCGATCAGTCGGATCAGCTGCTTTGCTTTCTGAAGCGACGGTTCGCTGATATCGGACGCCACGACACGTTCGCATATCTGTTTCTGCAGCAGCGCAGCAGTGAGTCTGCCGTGATCGCAGCCGATATCCGCCACGCATCTGCTGCCTTCGAGCATTTCCAAGGCGGCTGAGAGACGCGGTGTCAAATGAATATACCGTTTGGTCATATGCATATCGGTTTCAACGGCGTTACAACGTCGATCGGTCCGCCGCCGAGGCACAGATTGCCCCGGTAGAATACGACCCATTGACCCGGCGTAACAGCCCGCTGCGGTTTCTCAAAAGCGACATGCGCACCGGTTCCGTTCACGGAAACCGTGACATTCTGATCCGGTTGACGGTACCGGAATTTCGCGGTACATGTAAACGACAACGCCGGCGGCTCGCCTGCTATCCAGTTGACCGATTCTGCATCAAGCGACGTGGAATACAGTTCTTCGTGCTCTCCCTGCTGCACGATCAAAAGATTGCGTCCGAGATCTTTGCCGATCACAAACCAGCTCTCCCCGGTTCCGTCGCTGCGTCCGCCGATGCCAAGACCGCGCCGCTGACCGAGCGTATAGTACATCAAACCGTCATGCATGCCGATCTTCCGGCCGTGCTCATCGACGATCTCCCCGCGTTGCGCCGGCAAATACTGCATCAGAAACTGTTTGAAGTTCCGCTCGCCGATAAAGCACACGCCGGTGCTGTCCTTCTTTGCGGCATTGGAAAACCGCTGTGCATGCGCGATCGCGCGAACCTCAGATTTCATCAGACCCCCGATCGGAAAGACGACGCGTTCCAGCTGTTTGTGTGTCAGCCCTGCAAGGAAATAGGACTGATCCTTTCCGGGATCTGCGCCGCGCAGCAGGAGCTTGTCCCCGTTCAGGCGGCAATAATGCCCGGTTGCAAGCAGACCGGCGCCGGTCGACAACGCAAAGTCCAGAAAAGCTTTGAATTTGATTTCGCAGTTGCAGAGCACGTCCGGATTCGGTGTTCTGCCCTTTCGATACTCGGACAAAAAATACGAGAAAACACGATCACGGTATTCCTTTGCGAAATTTACGGTATAGTAAGGAATGCCGATCGTTTCACACACGCTTCGCACATCAGCATAATCCGCGGTTGCCGTGCAAACGCCCTCATCGTCATTTTCTTCCCAGTTTTTCATGAAAATGCCGACGACATCATAGCCCTGTTCTTTCAGAAGATATGCCGCAACAGAGCTGTCGACGCCGCCGGACATTCCGACAACCACGTGATTCATTCTTCCGCGGAAATCAGTTCGAATCCGATTCCTTCGATTGCGTCCCGGATTGCATCGACGTCATGGACGCCATCGATCTCACAGGTTCCGATTTCACAGGATTTCACGGTCGCTCCGAGTTCCTGCATCGCTTTCGTAACCTTTGCTACGCAATGCATACAGCCCATACCTTCGATTTTCAGCAACATAACCATCGCCTCCTTTGCGGACAGTATACCACAAAGAAGGCGATTTTCAAAGAGTTTTTTACATTACATTGCAGAGCATCCGCAGGGACGATTCTGATTGACGCAGCCGCAACCGTTCTCTCCGCCGCAGAAGCGCGACAGCAGAAGCAGCCAGATCAGCGTATCGCAGGAAACGCCCATACCGTTGTCGTTGTCTCCGATGAGCAGAAGCAGAACGAGCAGCCAGGTCAGATTGGTTCCACCGAGATTATTGAACATTGTACAGTTCCTCCGTTCATGATGATTCGACGTTTTTTTCGTCGTTACAGTATTGTATGATGCCTGCATCGAAATGGTTCCCGGTACAATGATCTTTTTTGAAACGCTTGACAAAACACGCCGTTCGCATGATAATACTATGGATAAATAAAGGAGATTACATATGGAACAGAACACATTTTCGATGGATAAAATCGTCAATCTCTGTAAGAACCGCGGATTCATTTTCGCCGGTTCCGAGATTTACGGCGGTCTCAGCAATACGTGGGATTACGGTCCTCTCGGCGTCGAGCTCAAGAACAACGTCAAAAAGGCATGGTGGAAGAAGTTCGTGCAGGAGAGTCCCTATAACGTCGGACTCGATGCCGCGATTCTGATGAATTCGGAGACATGGAAAGCATCCGGTCATCTCGGCGGTTTTTCCGATCCTTTGATGGATTGCCGCGAATGCAAAGAGCGTTTCCGTGCAGATAAGCTGATTGAAGACTGGTCCGCGGAAAACGGTTTCTCGCTTGATAAGCCGATCGATGCCTTTACACAGGCAGAGATGAAAGCGTTTATTGAGGAGCATCAGATTCCCTGCCCCACGTGCGGCAAGCATAACTTCACCGACATCCGTCAGTTTAACCTGATGTTCAAGACCTTTCAGGGTGTGACAGAAGACGCCAAGAACACGGTCTATCTGCGTCCGGAAACCGCACAGGGCATCTTTGTGAACTTTGCAAACGTGCAGCGTACAACGCGTAAAAAGCTGCCGTTCGGCATCGGTCAGATCGGCAAGAGCTTCCGCAACGAAATTACGCCCGGCAACTTCATTTTCCGTGTTCGCGAATTTGAACAGATGGAGCTGGAGTTCTTCTGTGAACCGGGGACCGACCTTGAATGGTTCGATTACTGGCGCAGCTACTGCCATAAATTCCTGCTTTCCATCGGTATCAAGGATGAAAACCTGCGGCTTCGCGATCATGATCCGGACGAACTCGTATTCTATTCCAAGGCAACGACGGACTTTGAATTCAGATTCCCGTTCGGTTGGGGCGAACTCTGGGGCGTGGCCGACCGTACCGATTACGATCTTACGCAGCATCAGAATGCGTCCGGCAAGGATCTGACCTACTATAACGCAGAAAAAAACGAACGGTACATTCCGTACGTCATTGAACCTTCTCTCGGCGTGGAGCGTACGGTCCTTGCGGTTCTCTGCAACGCATACGAAGAGCAGGCTTTGGAGAACAACGACGTTCGCACGGTGCTGCATCTGCATCCCGCGCTTGCTCCGTTCAAGGCGGCCGTTCTTCCGCTATCCAAGAAGCTCTCTGCGCAGGCGAACGAGGTCTATATGGATCTTCTGAAGCATTTTGCAGTCGATTTTGACGAAACCGGATCAATCGGCAAGCGTTATCGCCGCGAGGACGAGATCGGTACGCCGCTGTGCATCACATATGATTTCGATTCCGATAACGATCATTGCGTAACGGTACGCGACCGCGACACGATGGAGCAGGTTCGTCTTCCGATCACCGAACTGCGCAGCTACATCGAACAGCGACTCGACTTCTGAACGATCAGCCTCCGGTCAAACGGAGGCTTTTTGCGATATGGAACTGAACGGAACCGTACAATCCATCATCTTCCGCAACTCGACAAACGGTTATACCGTACTGTCGCTTCTTTGCGACGACGAAAAGCAAACCGTAACCTGTGTCGGCTCGCTTCCTTTGATCAACGTCGGCGATACGGTCACCCTCGTCGGTTCGGAATCCTATCATCCTCGGTTCGGTACGCAGTTTCGCGTTGAGTCCTATGAACGTACCGCTCCGTCCAGCAACAGTGCCATCATTAAATATCTTGAAAGCGGCGTTGTACGGGGCGTCGGTCCCGCTATGGCAAGAGCGATCGTCTCCGTCTTCGGCATGAACACACTTGAGATCCTGGAACGGGAACCGGAACGTCTGACGGAAGTGCCCGGCATCGGCACAAAAAAAGCGAAAATGATCTCGGAGTCGTTCCGCGAGAAAAAGCTCCTGCGCGACGTTCTTCTGAGTCTGGAGCCCTACGGCGTAACCGTCGGCCAGGCATACAAAATGATGCAGACCTACGGCGAGCTTTGCCTCGCCAAGGTGCAGGAAAACCCGTATCAGTTGATCGACGATATTGAGGGAATCGGCTTTTTGACGGCAGACCGGATCGCAACGCACGTCGCCGGATTTGAACCCGATTCGCTTGCGAGACTTATGGCGGGAATCCGTTACTGTCTGCAGCAGGCAAGAGATGAACACGGCGATATGTTCCTTGCGTATGACGTTCTGATCGAACGCTCGGCAAAGCTGCTCGGCGCGCCGACGGACCGAATCGAGGAAACCGTCGAGTGGATGGAAAGCGGAAGCGATCTTCTGCGCTGTGAGGTCAACGGTACCGATGCGGTTTATCTGCCTTATCTCTGTAAAATTGAAGACTATATTGCAAAAAAACTGCTGCTTTTGAATCAGCCGATCGCATCCGGGTCGTTTGACCTGAGCCGCTGGGAAAAACATGTCGGCATGGAGCTTTCGACAGAGCAGAAAAAAGCGGTTTCCCTGGCGTTGTCCAACGGCGTTTGCATCATCACCGGCGGACCCGGTACCGGCAAAACAACCATCATCCGCTGTATTCTCGATGCAATGCAGGAAAACGGCTATATCGTCGAGCTTGCTGCGCCGACCGGACGTGCTTCCAAGCGCATGACGGAAGCGACCGGAAACGAAGCAAGAACCATCCACCGCCTGCTGGAATACATTCCCGGGGAGGGCTTTCAGCGCAACCGGGACAATCCGCTGATCGCAGACATGGTCATCGTCGATGAGATGTCCATGGTCGATGCGCCGCTGATGTATGCGTTGCTGCAGGCGATCACAAAAGGGACCCGTCTCGTACTCGTCGGAGACCGCGATCAGCTTCCGCCGGTCGGATGCGGCAACGTGTTTTCGGATGCGCTTGCCTCCGGCGTTCTTCCCTATTTCCGGTTGACGGAGATCTTCCGTCAGGCGCAGCGTTCCAACATCATCCGAAATGCGCATCTGATCAACAACGGCAAAATGCCGATCCTGATCGACCGCGATTCCGATTTTCTGTTTGAAGAGATCCCGAGTACAGACCGGATCCGTGCGCGTCTTGTGGAACTGATCCGCAAAGAATCCTCTTCGCTCGGTACAAGCGATCCGTTCATGGACCTTCAAGTGCTTGTCCCGATGAAGTCCGGTCCGCTCGGCGTTGTGGAACTGAACCGTCTTTTGCAGGACGTCTGCAATCCGCCGTCGCCGATGAAAGCGGAGCATATCTCCGGAATTACCGTTTTTCGCGAAGGCGACAAGATCATGCAGATTCGCAACAACTATAAAGTCGAATGGAGAAAAGCGCAGAAGCAAGGCGGGTATGAAGAAGGTCTCGGCGTTTTCAACGGTGATCTCGGTACGATCCTCCGGATCGATCCGCGTGAAAAATATGCCGTAATCGTATTTGACGACGGACGAACGGCAGAATATGCTTTTGCGCAATTTGAAGAGATCGATCTTGCTTACTGCATCACGATCCACAAAAGCCAAGGTTCGGAGTTCCGTACAATTCTCCTCCCGCTTGCGGGCGGGCCGATCCCGCTTCTGACGCGAAATCTCCTGTACACCGCCGTCACGCGTGCAAAACACCTTGTCTACGGAATCGGAAGAAGTGAAACGATCGCACGGATGGTCAAGAATGCCCGGCGTTCGGACCGAAACACCGGATTGAAGGAAAGGCTCACGGAATATGCTGTCATCGGATCCTAAGTCTCCTCTCACCTTTCTGAAAGACGCTTTGATGCCCGGACCGTATCAATGCTATCTCTGTGACGAAGAAGACGTCATCGGCGAAGACGGTCTTTGCGACGCCTGCCGATCCATGCTGAAATACATGCCGAATCCTACCTGTCTGCAGCCGCTTGACGACATTACCGTCGGATTGCAGTACTGTGACGAGCTGTCAGCTGCCATTATGCGGTTCAAGAAACACGGGCAAAAGGAATATGCCGGATTCTTTACGCAGTTTCTTTCGGTCCCGCAGGAATGGAACGCAGATATTCTGGTTCCTGTTCCGATGCATCCGTTCAAAAAGTGGCTGCGGGGATTCAACCACACGGAGCTGCTTGCGTCGTATCTTTCGGCTTCGACCGGTATTCCCTATTCCGCAAAGCTGCTTTTCAAAACAAAGCTCTCTTTGGATCAGAAAACGATCCGGGATCCTGCCGAAAGACGCAGAAACATGCGCGGCAGCTTTACTGCCGATCCTTTGGTCAAAGGTCTCCGCATTGTTTTGGTCGACGACGTTTTTACGACCGGCGCAACCGTCTATGAATGTGCAAAAACGCTGAAACAGAAAGGCGCTGCAGCGGTTTACCTTTCCGCCGTGACTTCCCCGTCGCATTGACGCAAATGCGCGTATTTGTCGTGCGTCGCCTTTCCGCCTCTCAGATGACGTTCTGCTTTGTTGATATTCAGTACGTCTCTGACGCTTCTGTATAAACCAGGATTGATCGTTTTCAACCGTTCCGTAACATCCTTATGAACCGTGCTTTTTCCGATGCAAAGCGCTTTTGCGGCTTCACGGACGGTTGCCTTATGGTCTACGATATACGCAGCTTCCTCGCAGATGCGATCTTCATACCAGTTCAAAGAAATACCCCCATATGCTTGTTGCTAAAGCATATGAGGGTATCTCGTTTCTATGTCAGAAAGATTCGATATTGACGGACTTGATCGGTCCGTTCGGAAGATTCTTGAGGTGCTCCGTATCGAAGCGCTTGAATCCGGTTTCACGGTCGCTGAAGCAGTATTCGACAAAGTTGTCGGAAATATTGTTCGGCAGCGAAATCGTCTTTGATACAACTTCGGAGAGCGTTACGCCGATATCAATCAGCCGTATGCCGGGAAGCGTCTTTCGGATAACGTTCGACAGGAACGGATAGTGTGTGCAGCCGAGGATCAATGTGTCGATATCCGTATTGCGAATTGGAGACAAATAGCGCTCGACGATCATTTGTGTGATCGGATCGTCCTCTCGAAAACCGTTCTCAATTAGCGGCACAAACATCGGACAGCCGATCCCGGAAACATTGAGCTCCGGATACTTCTGATTGATGTAATCGGAATACGCCTGACTGTGGACCGTCGCTTCCGTGCCGATAACACAGATATGCTTGCTTTCGGTGATCTTAGCCGCAGCGTCGCAGGCCGGTTCGATCACGCCGACAATGGGAACGCTGAATGTCTTGCGCAGTTCGGAAAGCGCGATCGCGCTGACCGTGCCGCACGCGACAACGATCGCTTCCACGCCCTTCGACAAAAGGAAACGGACGTCCTGTTCCGCATACCGGATGATCGTTTCGGAAGTACGGGAACCGTACGGTACCCTTGCGGTATCGCCGAAATATACAATGGATAATCCCTTATTGGCGGAACAGATCGCGTCAAGAACGGTCAGCCCGCCGAGACCGCTGTCAAATACGCCGATGCGTTTGAATGTGTTCATAGTGCCTCTTCTTCGATTTCTGGTTTTATGATATATTATCATGGATTTTGAAATCTTGCAATATCGTATGATGCGGTAAATAAAAAATGCAAAAGGAGCGGTTTTGCCGCTCCCTCGCGCTTATTCATTCCTCAGCAGTTCTTTGTATCCGTGATCGGTTTTCTCATAAACCGCTTCCATATCCCGATCCAGGTCCTGTAAATGCGGATCGTCGGATTCATACATCACGCAAGTGCCGCAGCTCGAGGACAGTACGCGCGGAACAGGTCCGAGACGAGACGAAACGCTTTTCTTTTGCAGAGTACGGTTTGTCATCAACGCTGCTGCATGTGTATAGAACGTTGCGATATAGTTCATTTTGTAAGTGTCATTTTATACTCGCCGTCGATTTCCTCGGTTTTGACGGTATAATGCTGCGATGCCGCAAACCGTGTGATATTGCCGACGGCAGTCATATTGTCCACAAGAACTTCGACCGTTTCAGGCTGATTCTTCTTGACTTCACGCTGCACCATCAGCACGGGCATCGGACAGCTCAATCCTCTTGCGTCGATCATGATTACGCCCTCCTTTTCGTATTGAACACGGACAATGCCGCAAGAATTACAAATCCTGCAATCAGTACCCAAAGCACCGGACCTGCGCCGATGCCGTCTGCGCTTGATGCAAGACCGAAGTTATGGGAAACGGCAGCACCCGCGATAAAGCCGAACACGGTGATTGCGGAGTCGCTGTTTCCCTCACCGGCAAGAATCAGCTGACGAAGCGGACATCCGCCGAGCAGTACGCTGCCCCATCCGACAAGAACCATGCCGAAGAAATTGAAAATACCGTCGGTATGCGCGATGGGCTGACCTTCCAGTCCGAATTTGAAATTATGCGTGATCAGATTACCGACGACAACTGCAGCGATGATCGCAAGGAACCCGTAGATCAGGTGAAAATCCTTGAACAATACGACGTCGCGAACGCCGCCCGCCATGCAGAGACGGGAACGCTGACACAACGCACCGACCAGGAGCGCAATCAACAAAGCCGCATACCAGGGCGCATGCATGCTGCCCGGACCTTTCTCACTCTTTGCAAACAGTTCGGGAATGAGAGACAGTGCGAACAAAATGACAAGCAGAATCGGGAACAGCAGCCCTTCCAAAGTGTTCTGCTTATACGCACGGTTCAGCGTGAATCCGAAACGCAGCGGGAACGTGCCGATCACGATACCGACGACAAAGCCGAGCAAACCGACGAGCGCGTTGACGTCGCCGCCGCCGATGCGGATGACCATGCGCAGCGGACATCCGAGGAATACCAGCGCGCCGATCATGACAAGCATACCGAGCAGAAACCGTGTAAACGGCGAAGAACCGCCCTGCGGTTTCCACTCTTTTTTGATGAGCGCCATGATCATGGAGCCGAGCACGAGACCGACGACCTCCGGACGGAAGTACTGTACAACGGCTGCGGAATGGAATTTCAGAGAGCCCGCGATGTCACGTTCAAAGCACGCAATGCAGAACCCCATGTTTTTGGGATTGCCGAGCGCCGTCAGAACGACCGCGGCAGCGCCGACGATAAGACCGGTCAGAATCACGAGCCAGTTTCTTTTGACAAAGCCCGCAAAACCTTTCTTTTCGTTTTCCATGTTTTCTCCTCCTTCTTTCGTTATTCCCTTGCTTGAATAACGATCTGATGGTATAATAACATATAGAACCGTTATTTGCAAGCGAGGATAACGAAATTTATGGAAATGATATATCTTGACAATGCGGCGACGAGCTTTCCGAAGGCGAACGGTGTTTCGGACGCGATGAAACGCTTTTTGGATGAGGAATGCGCCAATGTCGGACGCGGAAGCTACGTAAGGGCGCAGGAAGCCGGACTTGCCGTGATCGAAACACGCGAACGAATCCGGGATTTATTCGACTGCCCCGATGCAAAGCACGTGATTTTTACGGGCGGTATGACCGTGGCTCTGAATACCGTTATCAAAGGATTTGTACGGCAAGGAGACCGTGTTCTTGTTTCCTCGTTTGAGCATAATTCCGTGATCCGTCCGCTTGTCCAGATCGGCGCAGAGATCGTGCGCATCCCCGCAACGGCAGACGGTGTTTCCGATCTTGCAAAGCTTCCGGATGATCTCTCTTCCTTCCGGCTCTGCGTACATACCTTTGCGTCGAATGTCAGCGGAATGATCCAGCCGATTGAAGACTTGTCAGCAATTCTGAAAGAAGCAGGTGTACCGCTGAGCATTGACGCTGCGCAGACTGCCGGACACTTCCCGTTTTCGATGCAAAAGCTCAGTGTTGATGCGCTCTGTATGCCTGCACACAAAGGTCTTCGCGCTGCGCAGGGGCTCGGCATTCTTTGCCTTAATCCGGCCTTTGCGGAACGTCTCGATCCTCTGATCTCCGGAGGAACGGGTTCTGTTTCCGACAGCTCGGAAATCCCTCCATTCTATCCGGACCGAATGGAAGCCGGAACGCTGAATCTGCCGGGGATCATCGGCATAAAGGCGGCTTTGGATCATGCCGATTTCAGAACGGTACGCGAGCATGAAAGCCGTCTGACGGAACAGTTTCTGCATACGCTGCGTGATAACCCGCATATCCGCATTCTCGGATCTTCAGATCCCGAACAGCGCGTCGGTGTTGTTTCGATCGATTTTCTGCGGCGGGACAATGCCGAGGTTTCCTTCCTTCTCGAAGAGAAATACGGCATTCTGACGCGCTGCGGACTGCACTGCGCGCCGGATGCGCACAAGGCGTTCGGAACGTTCCCGAAAGGCGCCGTTCGATTCAGCTTTTCTCCGGCAACGACCGAAAAGGAGGTCGATCGGGCGGTCGATGCAATCGACTCGCTTGCATAAAATATATAGTTTTGAAAGCGTCGTTTACGGCGCTTTTTTCTTGCAGGAAATCCGGAATCGTTGTATAATATTTTTATGTTCATTGATTCAAAATCGAAGGAGGAACAGTATGAAACAGATTCAAGTAGCCCTTTGGGGATTCGGTGCGATGGGCAGCGGCATTGCAAAGGTTCTGCTGACGAAAAAAGGCGTTGAGATTACCGGCGTTTGCGATATCCATCCGGATCGCGTCGGCAAGAGCATTTATGATCTGCTGGGCGTGGAACGCGGCGATCGCAACGATGTAAAAGTCATCGGCGATATTGATGCAGCTTTGACGCCGAAACCCGATCTGTGCATTCTCGCGACCGATTCTTTCACCAAGAAAGCATATCCCAAGATCTGCCATCTGATCGAAAAGGGCGTGAACGTCATCTCCACCGCGGAAGAAATGAGCTATCCGCGTGCGCAGAATCCCGAGCTTGCCGACAAGATGGATGCACTCGCCAAAGGCGCAGGCGTATCGGTACTCGGTACGGGCATCAACCCCGGTCTCATGATGGACCTTCTTGCAATCTGTTTGTCCGGCTGCATGACGGACGTCGAGCACGTTCTGTGCAAGCGAGTCAACTCCCTCTCCCCCTTCGGTCCCGCCGTTATGGAAGAACAGGGCGTCGGTCTGACCGTCGAGCAGTTTGAAGAAGGCTGCAAGAACGGTACGCTCGCAGGTCACGTCGGCTTTGCGGAATCTGTCGGCATGATCGGCGAAGCGCTCGGCTTTGAGATCGATCGTTTTGAACAGCAGATGAAGCCGATCGTCACTTCCGTCGACCGCAAGTCCCCCTACGGCTTTGCAAAAGCGGGCGACGTCGCAGGCGTCAACATGACCGGTCAAGGCTATATCGGCGACAAGGTCATGATCGACATGATCCATCCCCAGCAGATCGAACCCGAGATGGAAGGCACCTTCACCGGCGACTACATCACGCTCACCGGCACGCCGAACGTCAACATGCAGATCAAGCCCGAAGTCAACGGCGGCATCGGCACGATCGCAATGTGCGTAAACATGATCCCCCATGTGCTCAACGCAACGCCGGGTCTCAAGACAATGATCGATCTGCCCGTTCCGCACGCGATCATGGGCGATATGCGCAATTATCTGAACAAATAAAAGGAGTTTCGTATGGCAAAGAAAAACGATTGGGTACAGATCCATATCGACGTCCTGAAGCCCGAAGAACGCGCCACAAATATCCCCGAAGATACGCGCCATGTTCCGCTTGAAATGTGGGTCAAGGGACATCTTCTGAACGATGAAGCCGAGATCGGCGATACGGTCACGGTCAGGACGAAGACCGGACGTACGGTCGAAGGCACAATGTGCGCCGTCAACCCCTCCTTCAAGCACAATTTCGGCGACTATGTGCCGGAGCTCGATCAGATCGAAGAAACCGTAAAGACCATTCTGTTCGGAGGTAGAAACGATGCGTGACAACAGTTATTCTGCCGTAATGGCGCGCAAAAACGAGATCATGAAGCGTGCCGTCGGAATGGACTATGACAAGTTCGAAAGCGGTTCCATCGCATTCGATTACGAAGCCATGATGGCTGCGACGGGCTACACGCTCGACGCCGTCCGCAAGATCCAGACTGAAGAATTCCAGATCGGCAATACACCGATTTATGAGCTCAAGAACCTGACTGCACTTGCGCGTGCCTGCGCTCCCGAAGGGATGGGCGCACGCATCTTTGTCAAGGACGAAGCATCCAATCTTTCCGGCAGCTTCAAGGTCCGCCGCGCGGCGACGAGCATCTATCAGGCAAGAAAAATGGGCTATAAGGGCGTTATCTCCGCAACGTCCGGCAACTACGGCGCAGCGGTTGCCGCCTGTGCCGCAAAAGCGGGACTAAAGTGCATCGTTGTGCAGGAATGCTTCGATTCCAAAGGCATCGGTCAGCCGGAGATCATCGAAAAGGCAAGAAAGTGCGAAGCGCTCGGCGCGGAAGTCGTTCAGCTGACGGTCGGTCCGGAGCTGTTCTATATGTTCCTTCGCATGCTCGAAGAAACCGATTATTTCAACGCATCGCTGTATACGCCGTTCGGCATTGCGGGCGTCGAAACGCTCGGCTATGAAATTGCGCAGCAGTGCCGTCTGATGCTCGGCAGAGACCCCGACATGGTCGTCTGCACGAACGCCGGCGGCGGCAATCTGACCGGTACCGCACGCGGACTTCTGAAAGCCGGCTGCAAAGCGGAGGTCGTCGCTGCGAGCGTCAACCTGTCCGGTCTGCATATGGCAAGCGATCATCAGTTCAACCTCAAATCGTTCACGACCGGACACACCGGTTTCGGTATGCCGTTCTCGACCTGGCCGGACCGCAGCGATGTTCCAAGAAGCGCCGCAAGACCGCTGCGTTACATGGATCGCTATGTGACCGTGAACCAGGGCGAAGTGTTCTATACCACGGAAATGCTCGCCGCTCTGGAAGGCATGGAAAAAGGACCTGCCGGCAACACGTCTCTTGCCGCAGCGTTCGCGCTTTCCCAGACAATGCCGAAGGACAAGATCATCGTGGTGCAGGAGACCGAGTATACCGGCGCGGGCAAGCATGTCAACGCGCAGCTGAGCTTTGCAAGGAGCAACGGCATCGACATCCACTTCGGCAATCCCGAAGAGGAAGTACCGGGCAAGAGCATCATCCTCCCCTCCCATCCGTCGATGATCAAGGCGCGTCCCGCCGATATGACGCATCTCCGCGCTTCGCTGATTCGCAACGCGCTTAAGATGACCGGCAAACAGCCGACCGACACCGATATCGACTTCCTTGCAGAAGAGACCAAGACGAACAGAGAATTTGTAAAGGAGCATCTTGCATGAAACGCAACGACGACTTTGAAACACGCAGAGAGCATCTCAAAGATCTCTCCGACGCAGAACTCGAAACCCGCTTCTGGTCGCTGATCGAAGAACTGATCGATCCTCTGCTGAAGCTCGGATATGAAAACACGACGCCCGCGATCGAACGCAGCGTACTGCTTCGCATGGGCTTCTCCTCTCTCGAAGCGAAAGCACTGGTAGAAGGCTGCATGGAACACAATCTGATGGAGCACGGCGCGGGCAACGTCGTTTACCGCCTCTCCAAAAAGGACGGGACGGACGTTCGTGCCGCAGGTCTGAAACTGATCGAGAAAGCTTGCTGGGATGAAGCGGAAGCATTGTTCGGAGGTGAGAACGCATGAGCGACTACAAACTCGATAAAGATACCAAGATCGACGTCGCGGAGATTCTCAAGGACCTCGAGCATTATCATCCCCGCCGCCGCGGCTGGACCTGGCGTGAACCGGTCCCGGGCCTTGAAATGGGACCGTTCAAGTATGAGGACGCCAGCAAGCCTCTGAAGGACAGTGTGGGACTTCCGCCTGCCCACTATTTCGGTGATATTGATCCGCAGCCGCTCCCCGTTATCACGACGGAGATCGCGTCCGGTCGTTTTGAAGACGATATCCGCCGCATGCGCATGGCGGCGCATCACGGTGCGGACCATATCATGGTCATCCGTACCGCGGGGCAGAGCCACTTCGACGGATTGATCGAAGGCACGCCGCAGGGCATCGGCGGCGTACCGGTGACGCGCAAGCAGGTCCGCGCACAGCGCAAGGCGCTCGATATGATCGAGGATGAAGTCGGTCGCCCGATCAATTATCACAGCTACGTCTCCGGCGTTGCCGGTCCGGATATCGCCGTTATGTTTGCCGAGGAAGGCGTCAACGGCGCACACCAGGATCCGCAGTACAACGTCATTTACCGCAACATCAATATGGTGCGTTCCTTTGTGGACGCCTGTGAATCCAAAAAGGTCATGGCATGGGCGGATATGGCGCAGATTGACGGCGCGCACAACGCGAACGCCACCGCGCGCGACGCATGGAAAGTCATGCCGGAGCTGATGGTGCAGCACGGCATCAATGCGCTGATCTCCGCCAAAGTCGGCATGAAGAAAAAGAATATCTGCCTCTCCACCGTTCCGCCGACAGCAACGCCCGGTCCCTGCATCCATATGGACCTGCCCTATGCCGTTGCACTTCGCGATCTGTTCCACGAATACCGCATGCGCGCGCAGATGAACACAAAGTACATCGAGGCGTCCACGCGTGAAGCGACGGTCACCCACGTTCTGAACATGGTCATTTCGAAGCTGACGAGCGCGGATATCCAGTCCACGATCACGCCGGACGAAGGCCGCAACGTGCCGTGGCACATCTACAACATCGAAGCGTGCGACACCGCAAAGCAGGCGCTGATCGGTATGGACGGGCTCATGGAAATGGTCGAGCTCAAAAAGGACGGCTATCTCCGCGAGAAAGCGCGCGAGCTCAAAGAACGCGCGATCCTGTTCCTCGAAAACATGATCGAGCTCGGCGGTTATTTCAACTCCGTCGAAGAAGGCTTCTTTGTGGACAGCGGCATGTTCCCCGAGCGCAACGGAGACGGTATCTCCCGCAAAATCGACGGCGGCATCGGCGTCGGTACGGTTATCAAGCGCGCAGCGGACTACTGCGCTCCGGTTACTGCGCATTACGGCTATAATAACGTTGCGCAGTACGATCCGGACGCGGTCGCCGATCCGTCCAGGCTGATCGGCGGCTGCACGTTCGAATGCCCGGACAAGATCCAGTACATCGACGAGCTTGACGAGACAGACAACGTGTATCTCCGCATGGACGAGGTCAAGGACTTTGCCGGTCCGAACGCAAAGCTCATCAAGCCGGAAATGGAGTGGCTTGCCGACGGTACCGTGATGCTGACCATGTTCTTCCCCACCGACGTCCGTCACGCGGAAGCGGCCGCGCTTGAGATCGGAAGGAGAATGAACCTCTGCGAATGCGAGGTCATCAACCGTGAAATCATGCACCGCGCAGAGGGTACGCGCATCGAAATGAAGGGCAAGGTTGCATTCTCCATCAATATGGACGATCTGCAGCTCCCGACCGTTCCGGATGTCCTCAGCGACGAAGAACTCTGGGACGCAATCGACAAGAAGCCGATGCGCATTGTTGCCGGAACGATCGGCGACGACGAGCACTCCGTCGGTCTTCGCGAGATCCTCAACATCAAGCACGGCGGCATTGAGAAATACGGCATCGAATGCATCTATCTCGGGACGTCCGTTCCGCCGGAAAAACTCGTTCAGGCGGCAATCGAAACGAACGCGGACGCAATGCTGGCTTCCTGCATCATTTCGCACGACGATATCCATTACAAGAACATCGCAAAGGTCGATCGTATCGCGCGTGAAATGGGCGTACGCGACAAGCTGATGTTCGTTGCAGGCGGCACGCAGGTTACCGATGAAGGTGCGCGTGCTGCAGGCGCAGACGTCGGATTCGGACGCGGATCGCACGGAAACCATGTTGCGACTTTCCTTGTAAAGGAACGCGCAAGAAGAGAACAGAATGCACGTTAATGTACTCGTAGCCGAAATCGGATCTACCACGACGATCGTCAACGCATTCGACGGTCTTGGTTCGACATCGCCTCGTTTCGTTGCGCAGGGCAAAGCCCCCACAACGGTTCTGGACGGCGATGTGCGGATCGGGCTTCAGAATGCCGTTGACGATCTTCTTTTACAAACAGGCGAAAAGACGCTTTCATACGACCGGATGCTGGCTTCCGGATCCGCTGCGGGCGGTCTCCGTATGACGGTGCACGGGCTTGTCCGCGATATGACGGTCCGCGCAGCGGAAGCTGCAGCACTTGGCGCGGGTGCGATCATTGTTCAGACAACCGCGGGAAAGATGAACGAATTCGATCTGGATGATCTCGAATCTGCAAGACCGAATCTGATCCTGCTTGCCGGCGGAACGGATTACGGCGAGCGCGAAACCGCCGTGTATAACATGTGCGCGATCGCAGAGCACGGTCAAAAGACGCCGATCATCTATTGCGGCAATGTGCAGAACCGTACGATCGTCTCCCGCATTGCGGCAGAATACGGAATTCCCCTGTCCATTGCGGACAACGTCTATCCGCGGCTTGACGAACTGAACGTGGAATCGGTCCGCAAGGTCATCCATGCGATGTTTGAAGAGCATATCGTAAAAGCGCCCGGCATGGAACACATCCGCGATATGGTCAACGGCGCGATCCTGCCGACACCCGGCAGCGTCATGCTTTCCGCGCAGCTTCTGTATGACGAGATCGGTGATCTTGCCGCGATCGACATAGGAGGCGCAACGACGGACGTCCACTCCGTTACGGACGGTTCGCCGGAGATCGTATCCATGATGACCTCGCCCGAACCGAAAGCAAAACGAACGGTGGAAGGCGATCTCGGTCTCTATATCAACGCACATAACCTGGTCGACCGAATCGGATCCGACGCCTTGAACAAGGAGCTTGGAATCGACACCGCCGCCGTGATGCAGGCGTATCTGCCGATTCCGGAAACCGAGATGCAGTTCAGGCTCACCGAACGGCTCTGTCTCGAAGCAGGGCTTGTCGCTTTGGATCGGCATGCCGGCAAGCTTCGGCATCTGTATACCCCGCAAGGACGGCGCACGATTGCAGAAGGCAAGGACCTGACCGCGATCAAGTGGCTTGTCGGAACCGGCGGCGCTCTGACCCGTCTCCCGCATCACGAATCGATCCTCCGGACGATCGCCGACTGCAACAAAAGCCGTATGCAGCTTCTGCCGTCCCCCGGTACCGCTCGATTGCTGTTTGACAACGACTATATCATGGCGTCGGTCGGCGTCCTCTCAAAGGAGGATCCCGAATCTGCGCTGCGTCTTCTGAAGGAGAGTATCCGATGGAACGAAATCCGAAACTGATGATTCACAAACAAAAGCTTCTGCACAACATGCAGACGCTTGTCAACGCTGCGCATGCACAAGGCGTACAGATTGCACTTGTTTCAAAGGTGGTTTGTGCGCATCCGTCTGCGATCGATTGCATCAATCGGAGCGGTGCGGATATGCTTGCGGATTCCAGAATTGAAAATCTTGAAAAATCAGTCTCCGATCTCCCGAAGCTGATGCTCCGGATCGGCATGCCGGAAGCCACCGAGGATATTGTACGCGCCTCCGACATCAGCCTTGAAAGTGAGAAAGAAACGATCCTTGCGCTGGAAGAAGCCGCTGCAAAACTCGGTAAAACGCATCGCGTGATCCTGATGATCGACCTCGGCGATCTGCGCGAGGGGATCTTTTTCCGTGACCGTGACGAGATCCTTGACGCTGCACGAACGGTGAAAGCCTGTCCACATCTGGAGCTGTACGGAACCGGAACGAACCTTACCTGCTACGGTTCCGTTTTGCCGGATCGGGATAATCTCGGAACGCTCATTTCAATCACGGAATGGCTGCGGACGGAGCTCGACCTTCCGATCCCGATCATCTCCGGCGGGAACAGCACTTCTCTGAAGCTGCTTCTCGACGGGACCCTTCCCGAAGGGATCAATCATCTGCGTCTCGGCGAGTCCGTCATGTGCGGCGTGATTCCGGGTACCTATACGGATATTGAAGGCTGTTATCAGGACGTCTTTGAACTCTGTGCAACGATCGTGGAATGCAAAGATAAGCCCTCCTACCCCATCGGTACGCTCAGCCGCAACGCATTCGGAGAAACGGTCGAATACGTGGACAAGGGGATCATGCGCCGCGCGATCGCTGCGATCGGCAGACAGGACGTACGCGTCGACGGGCTGACGCCGATTGATCCGGATGTGGAGATCATCGGCGCAAGCTCGGATCATCTTCTGCTCGATCTCACAAAAGCAAAGCATTACAAGGTAGGCGATACCGTATCATTCGGCTTGGATTACGGTGCGCTCCTTTCCGCAAGTACAAGCGCTTATGTTGCGAAGGAGACCGTTGACTGATGCCGTCGCTTCAGTATAAGCTGCATACGGTCGATTCCGTCAAATCGACCAATACGACGGTCAAAGCGCTTGCGAAGGAAGGCGCACCGGAAGGATATGTGCTTGCTGCTGCCTCTCAGACCAACGGTCGGGGAAGGCTGAACCGTGTCTTCTTTTCGCCGAAGGGTACCGGGCTGTATGTTTCGATTCTCCTTCGCCCCTCCTGCATGCTTGCGCCGTACGCATTAACGTGTATGTCTGCAGCTGCGCTTGCCGAGACGATCGAGGATTATCAGATTGCGTGCGGAATCAAATGGGTCAACGATATCTATGTAAACGGTAAAAAAGCCGCCGGCATCCTGACGGAAAGTCATCTGAACCAGGACGGCAGCTTTGATTATGCCGTTGTCGGCATCGGCGTGAATCTGTTTTATCCGGAGAACGGATTTCCCGATAAGCTCTCTGAAACAGCAACTGCCGTATTCTCGGGCGACCCGGATGAAGAATTGAGAAAGCAATTCCTGAAACGGTTGCTTGCGCGTTTCAAGCGGTATTATGACCTGCTGCCTTCGATCGCATTTTATGAATCCTATCGGGACAGGCTGATCGGCAGCGGACGACACGTTCTCGTTTCCGAACCCGACGGCGTCCGTTACGGCGTTGCGGGCGGAATCGACCGGACGTTTCGTCTGATCGTGCAATTTGACGACGGAACGGAAAACGCTGTGGATCGCGGGGAGATTGAGTTTCTATGATGTAGAAAATGTGTGCTTATCAGGCACACATTTTTCATTACAGCGTCGATAAGAACCGTTTTAATTCCGTTTCCGAAAAGCGATGAAGCGTTTCCTCGTCGATCCGCATGATCTTTCCTTTGTGTATCGTCAGCTCGCCGTTTACGAATACATATTCGCACGGGCGGTGATACCCGACGTTTCCGAACAGGTTTTTCGGATCGTCTATCGCGCAGAGAAGGTCGCTTGTATTTCTGTCGATTGCAAAAACATCCGCCGCTTTTCCGATTTCCACAGAACCGATATCGTCTCTTCCGAGCACCTTTGCGCTGCCGGCTGTCGCCAGTTTCAGAATTTCATACCCGCTCGGAGCATCGCTCCCCCAGGTAAGACGGTGCACAAGATAAGCCGCCCGCATCTCATCCATCAGGTTGGAACCGTCGTTGCTTGCCGAGCCGTCAACCGCCAAACCGACTGTGATCCTGCGTTTCAGCATGTCCGGGAGGCGCATGACGCCGCTGCTTAATTTCATGTTCGACACCGGGCAATGCGCAATCTTTGTTCCGGTCTCGGCAATACGGTCCATCTCGCTGTCGTTAAAATGAATGCCGTGCGCGTAAAACACATCTTTCCCCGTCCATCCGAGCGATGCAAGATAATCGAACGGACGCATGCCGAAGGCTGAAAGCGTATATGCTTCTTCGTCTTTCGTTTCACAGAGATGCGTATGCAGCTGAACCCCTGATTCCCGCGCAAGCACTGCGCTTTCACGATAGAGTGTGCCGGACGCGGAAAACGGCGAGCACGGGGCAACAACGACCTGACGCATGGAAAACGGATTCGGGTCGTGATAAGTCTGAATCGCGCGTTCACAATCCCGCAGGATCGCATCGACCGTTTGTACCACGGAATCCGGCGGAAGCCCTCCGTCCTTCTCGGAGAGATCCATACTGCCGCGGGACGCATGCATACGGATCCCGAGGGCGTTTGCAGCGGCAAACTGTGCGCCGAGCAGATCGCCGCCGTTCTCCGGAAATACGTAATGATGATCGAAACACGTCGTACACCCGTAGCGCATCAGTTCCGCCATACCGGCGCAGGAGCTCAGATAAACCGTCTTTTCGTTCAGATTCTTCCATACGCCGTACAGTGCTTTCAGCCAGTCAAACAGCTCAAGATTCTGGACCTTACTGAGATTTCGCGAAAAATACTGGTACAGGTGGTGATGTACGTTGATCAGGCCGGGATATACGATCATGCCTTTGCAGTCGTATTCCCGATCCGCCGACCGATCCCAGGAGCCGATATGGACAATCTCTCCGTTTTCAAACCACAGTTCCGTATCGGTATAAACGCGATCCAGCGGGTCACAGGATACAATCGTATCAATTCCCTGTAAACGCGTCAGCATGCCACCACCTCCGCTTTGATTATAACAAACCGCTTGAAAAAAGAACAGACCTAATGTATACTATAGTTTGATATTTTGGATGGAGTATTTCATGATCAAGTTCGATAATGTAACATTCCAATACGAAAACGCATTTTCCCCCGCCCTTTCGAATGTCTCGCTGGAGATCCCGGACGGGGAATTTGTTGCGATCGTCGGACATAACGGCAGCGGAAAAAGTACGCTTGCAAAGCATGTAAACGGGCTGCTGCTTCCCGTAACGGGAACCGTAACCGTAAACGGACTGGACACCCGGGTTGAGGACAATCTTTTGAAAATCAGGCAGAATGTCGGCATGGCATTTCAGAACCCCGACAATCAGTTGGTTACAACGATCGTTGAAGAGGACGTTGCGTTCGGTCCCGAAAACCTCGGCGTTGCACCGTCCGAGATCCGTGCACGCGTTGATGAGGCGCTTGCCGATGTCGGTATGAGCGATTATGCCGAATTCGCCGTACATCACCTTTCCGGCGGTCAGAAACAGCGTATTGCGATTGCGGGCATTCTTGCATTGAAGCCGCAGATCCTTGTTCTGGATGAAGCGAGCGCGATGCTTGATCCTAGCGGACGCGCCGAGCTCCTTTCTACGGTGCATAAGCTCCACAAGCAGGGCATGACCGTATTGATGGTAACCCAGTATATGGAGGAGACCACCGGTTGCGATCGCATCGTCGTGATGAACCGCGGAAAGATTGTTTTGACGGGTACTCCGTCCGAGGTCTTCTGCCATCCGGATCTTCTGATGGAGAGCAATCTTGTTCCGCCGGAGGTCGTTACTGTCCGTGATTCTTTGAAACAGCTCGGATTTTCACTTTCCGACAATGTCCTGACTGCCGGTCAGCTTGCGGAGGAATTATGTCCATTGTTATAAACCACCTGACATTTGCTTATACGCAGGGCGGAAAGCGTCTGGAACCCACACTGAAGGATTTGAGCTTTACGATCGAAGAAGGTTCCTTTCTCGGCATCATCGGTCATACCGGAAGCGGCAAGTCTACTTTTGCAAAGCATCTCAATGGATTGTTGAGCAGCGAAAAAGGGACCGTTCTTGTCGACGGTCACGACGTCGCAATAAAGTACGAGCGCAAGATCGTACGTACACTGGTCGGCATGGTATTTCAGTATCCGGAATATCAGCTCTTTGCAGAAACCGTCTTTGACGATGTTGCATTCGGTCCGCGTAATATGAAGCTCGAGGAAAACGAGATCAAATCCCGCGTTACCGACGCAATGCGGCTTGTCGGTCTCGACCCGGACCGTTTTTCTTCGCGTTCTCCTTTTGATCTGTCCGGCGGCGAACGCAGAAGAGCCGCGATCGCGGGCGTGCTTGCCATGCATCCGAAATACCTGGTGCTCGACGAGCCGATGGCGGGACTTGATCCGCTCGGGCGCAGCGAGATTCTCTCTCTTCTCGAAAAGCTGCGCACGGAATCCGGCTGCACAATTATCATGATCTCTCATTCGATGGACGATATTGCAAAGCATGCGACAAAGGTCCTTGTTCTGGAACAAGGTACAGTATTTCTGTACGACACGCCGCAAGCCGTCTTTTCGCATGCAGAAGCGCTGCAGAAGATCGGTCTGTCCGTCCCATCAATTACACACATCTGTATTGAAATGAATCGCCGCGGCGTTGATATTCCTCGCACGATCTGCACGGAATCCGCATTCATGGATTGGATTCGGGAGGGTAAACAGCATGCGTGACATCACTCTCGGACAATTCGTAGCGGGCAATTCCTTCATCCACAGGCTCGATCCGCGTACAAAGATCGCCATGATGATCCTTTACATCGCGATGACATTCCTTGTAAAGCAGATTTATTTCCTGACGATCCCGTTCTTTTACCTTGTTCTTGAACTGGTTCTTTCAAAGATTTCTTTAAAATACATCCTGAATTCTTTGAAGCCGATCCGTTTTCTCCTGATCTTCATGTTCATCCTGAACCTGTTTTTTACAAAGGGTGAACACGTCTGGCTTGATCTCGGTTTCTGGAAACTGACCGGTGAAGCGGTTTTGCAGTCCTTCTTCCTTTCTGTCAGGATCATTCTGCTTGTTGCCGGCGCCTCCATGCTGACGCTCACGACGTCCCCGATTGCGCTGACAGACGGACTGGAAAGGCTTCTGGCGCCTTTGAAGATCTTCCGTTTTCCGGCACACGAGCTTGCCATGATGATGACGATCGCGCTGCGATTTGTGCCGACGCTGATGGACGAATCGGAAAAGATCCGCAATGCACAAATGTCCCGCGGCGCAGATTTTGAAAGCGGAAATGTGTTCAGGCGCGTCAAGAGTATGATTCCGATCCTGATCCCGCTCTTTGTGTCCTCCTTCCGGAAAGCCGATGAGCTTGCGATCGCCATGGAGTCCCGGTGCTATCACGGCGGTGAAGGCAGAACTCGCATGAAGCAGCTGAAATTCCGGAAAGACGACCTCTTTGCAATACTTGTTACGCTTTTATTTGTTGCCGTACTGATCGTTCTTTTGGTTGCAGTATAATGAGACGGATTCGAACAATTATTTCCTATGACGGAACAAATTATGTCGGCTGGCAGGTTCAGCCGAACGGTGTTTCCGTGCAGGAGCTTCTGGAAAAAGCGCTGTATGAACTGACCGGCGAGCAGATCCGTATCGAGGGATCCGGTCGAACGGACAGCGGTGTGCACGCACGCGCACAGGTTGCACATTTCGATACTAATGCCCGCATGTCAGCGAACAAATACGCGATCGCCATGAATATGCACCTGCCCCCCGATATTCGCGTCCTCTATTCCGAGGAATGCGATCCGTCTTTTCACGCACGGTTTTCCGCAAAGCGCAAGCAATATTCCTATACCGTACAGCTTGGTACGCACGCAGACGTCTTTACCAGAACCACATCGCTGCATCTTCACTATATGCCGGATATCGCCGCTATGCAGACTGCAGCCGAAGCGGTTCTCGGCACGCATGATTTTCGCGCGTTCATGTGTTCCGGCAGACGAATGGAAAACACCGTCCGAACCGTAACGAAATCCGAATGGATCCGGACAGGCAAACACCTGACCTATTGCGTGGAGGGAAACGGATTTCTCTACAATATGGTCCGGATCCTGGTCGGGACCATGCTCGAAATCGGCAGCGGAAAACGACCGGTTTCCGATATGCAGCTTGCAATCGAAAGCGGACAGCGCTCGGCGGCAGGCGCAACCGCACCTGCGCACGGTCTTTGCCTGATGCGCGTTACGTATCCCGATTTCGATACCGAGGAGGTTCTGAGCCGTGAATGACTGGGATTGGATGCAGGCGGCACTGGACGAGGCAAAGACTGCGCTTTGCGAAAACGAAGTACCCGTCGGCGCCGTTATCGTAAAGAACGGTGCGATCGTCTCCTCCGCGCATAATCGATGCGAATTGAATCATGATCCTCTGCTTCACGCGGAGATGATTGTGCTGAAGGACGCATATGCAAAGCTGGGATCTTTGAACGGATGTACGCTGTATGTCACTCTGGAACCGTGCGCCATGTGCGCCGGTGCGATGCTGCACCTGAAACTTCCCCGCCTTGTCTTCGGCGCATTTGATCCGGATTGCGGATGCTGCGGTTCCCGGATCGACCTCGGCGATCACTGGTTCGGTCATGATATAGAAACAATCGGCGGCATCTGCGAGGATGAATGCCGTACATTGATAACTTCATTCTTTTCTCAGCTCAGGCACAAATAACTGTTGCATTTTTCGGATCTCTGCGTTATAATAACATAGATGCGGAAAACACGGAGACGTATCGAAGTGGTCATAACGAGAACGACTCGAAATCGTTTGACTGGTGATGAGCCGGTCCGTGGGTTCGAATCCCACCGTCTCCGCCATGAAAACAGCACGCGAAAGCGTGCTTTTTTCAACGGTATTTGCTTTCGGCGAATGATATTGCTTCGCCAGTCTTATTCGTCACCCGAAAAGTGATATTATGCGATACCGCGAGTCACAGCATCATTCCTTTCACAACCAGATGCAACGGAGGAATCAATGACAGAACTGAGACCGATCACGGAAGAAAACTTTATGGATGCATTTAATCTCAGGCTCGCGTCCGGACAGGAGAAGTTTGTTTCTCATCCGATACGAAGTCTCGCGCAGGCGTACGTTTTACAGAAACCTGTGTCAGCCGTTCGGCATCTACGCAGCGAATAAAATGGTCGGATACGTCATGGTGATCTATGATTATGATATTCCCGAATACGATATCTGGCACATGATGATCGACGCCTCGGAACAGGGACGCGGCTACGGCAGCGCGGCTTTGGACTGCGTGATTGCGTATATCCGGACAAAACCGTTCGGAGATTCGGACCGCGTTGCTTTGACCTGCAGCAAAAACAATTCTGCAGCACGAAAGCTCTACGAGAGCAAAGGGTTTTCCGCAACCGGAGTCGAAGATGAAGACGAAATCGAGCTTGCTATGGACATGAGGCAATTATGATTGATCTGAACGCATATTTGCATAATTTGATCGCCGCGTGCAAGGAGGCATTCTCCGATCGGCTTCTGTATGTCGGTCTGCAGGGAAGCTATTTACGCGGAGAGGCGCATGAACGCAGCGATATCGACGTCATGATCCTTTTGGATCGGTTCCTCGTTGCGGATATGGACGTATACCGATCCATTCTGAAACGGCTCGGGCACTTCGAACTGTCCTGCGGTTTTATCTGCGGACGCGACGAAATGCTGCGTTGGAACCCGCTTGAAATCTGTCAGATAAAACACACCACGAAAAATCTGTTCGGAACGCTTACCGATTATCTCCCGGAAGCGACACGGGCGGATGAGATCAATTACTGCAAACTGAGTCTCGGGAATCTGTACCATACCCTGTGCCATCGTTATATTCATGCAGATCAACCGAGGAATATCGGAAAACTGCGCGCACATTCAAAGGATCTGTTCTTCCTGATCCAGAACATACACTATCTGGAAACCGGTCGATTTGTGCTTGCGAAGCGGGATCTGTATCCTCTCGTTTCGGACGAAGACCGCGCCATGCTCGATCTTGCAGGCATGACCGACGATGCCGATTTCGACGAAGCGTTCTCCTCCGTGTTCCTTTGGTGCCGGAATGCATTTAAGCGTCTCGAATTATAATCGGAGCCTTCTCCTCATTTCGTAAATATTTTTACGTTTTACGTTAATTTTTGCTTGACAAACATAAATTCATGTGTTATCCTCTGTTCAAGAGTTTACGATAAACGTAAATATTTTAACGAATCGGAGGATATAATTATGGAAAACACAATCAAAAGAAAAGTCAACCGTGTGGGCCTTGTCGGTCAGATCGTCACGATCATACTGATCGTGCTGATGTCTGTCGCTTGCTTTGCATGCCTCTCCGGCGGTATTGCGCTCGCTGCCCTGCCGAAAGATGCAACGACGATCGGCGTCAAAGGCGAGATGGATATCCACATCGGCAAGAGCCTGATCGGCAAATGGATGAATGATATTCCCGACGATCCCACGGATCTGAATGCAAAGCTCGGCGTCAACGGTACGGAGTATAACGACATTACGATGGAAAAAACGGACAGCGGACTGACGCTTTACGCATCTTCGGAGCGTTCTGAGTTTCGGTTGACGCGGCTTGCAACGGCAGCGTTTTCCGGTTTCGTCTACTGTGCAGCGATGCTTGTTGTGTTTATCTTTCTGAAACGGCTTTGCGATGCGTTCCGCTCCTGTGAGACGCCGTTTGCGGATATTGTGATCCGCCGTATGACCGTATTCTCCTGGGTACTGATGGGCTGCGCCGTTCTGTCGAGTATTGCGGAAGCGGTCGGAAACGCGATGATCCGGCGTTCCATCGACCTCTCCTTCTCTTTAAATCCCGCGAATATGAATACCGGTCTGGAGGTCTCGTTCAGCTTTGCGCCGATCCTGATTGCGCTGCTCGTTTTGTTCCTGACCGTGATCTTCCGGTACGGCGCACAGCTGCAGAAAGAATCCGATGAAACGCTTTGAGGTGAACGATGGGCAAAATCATTTTAAGACTTGACCGCGTCATGGCGGACCGCAAAATGAGTCTCAAGGAGCTTTCCGACAAGGTCGGCGTTGCAAACGTCAACCTTTCCAAGCTGAAGAACGGTCACATCAGCGCGATCCGTTTTTCGACCCTGATCGCAATCTGCGAAGCGCTGCACTGTCAGCCCGGCGATCTGCTCGAATACGATCCGGAAGAATCCTGATCGCCCTTGCACGTATAAAAGCCCGACCCGGCATTGTTCCGGATCGGGCTTTATACTGCCCGTTTCTATTTCATATCGGCTTTTTTGAATCGAAGAATACCGATAACGGTCAGCAGCGCGGCCCATACAATATCTGCGGCAAGCGCTATGAGCAGAACCGCAGTTGCGGGGTCCGAGTTAGTCATATAGACGCCCTGGAACGACGGGAACACCGCAAGGACATACAGGATCGCGTCCGGTGCCGAAATCATCACGGGACTGACGAGCTGGATCACAGTCTGCATCAGAATCGGCAGCACCATGGAGATGATCAGCGTCAGCGGTACGCTGCGCGTAAGGAACGCGCTGAACACCGGAATAGCCGTGTACACAAGATAGATTCCGAAGGAAAACACCGCTATGCTCAGGATCTCCTTCCCGGACAGATCCAATGCGCCGAAAGTCCATCGGCTGATAAGGGCGGCTGACAGCGTATATAGCACCGCACCGACTAGGGAAAGCAGCAGGCAGATCAGAGACTGTGACAGATAGATTGCGGGGCGCGGGATTCCGGCAATGACCTTATTCCGATAGGTTCCCGTTCCGAACGGACGCGCCGCGCGAAATCCGACCATCGCCGTCATCATCAGTCCGAATCCCTGCGACAGCGGCAGTGAGCCGTAGAAAACCGTACGTGCATTCAGAATGTCCAGCATGCCGGTCAGAGATTGAATCGAGGCGTTATCCTTCAGCGCTTCCATGCTTCCGATGTATTTGAACAGTACATAGATGCCGTAATACATCATCGGCATCAAAACGCCCAGCAAAGCCGCAAACAACGGCAGAAGATAAACCATTCTGGATTTTCGCAGATCGAAGAAATCTGCAGACAGAACTCTTTTCATCGCTGTTCCCCCTTCTCCATCAGGGACAGATAGCGCGTCTCCAGCGTTTCCTCTTTTGTTTCGAGCGCCGTCACATCCAGATCGGACAGCGCTTTCAGAATCGCAGGATAGTTTTTCGGTCCGTGCAGAATAAAGCAGTCATCCCCGACCTCTGTTTCCTCCGCCCAGCCGTTGGATACGGCATCCCCGAGAAATGCGGACGGATCGCCGCTGCATTTGAAGATCAAACGTTTATCGGAATGGGCAAACAGTTCGTCCGCAGAGACTGATTTCAAGATGACGCCTTTGTGAATGAACAGATAATGCTCCGCCAGAAGCGACAGCTCGCTGAGGATATGCGAAGAGATGAGCAAGGTTATCCGATGCTTTTCGCACAGTGATTTGAGAAACTCGCGCAGTTCGATGATCCCCTGCGGATCGAGTCCGTTCGTGGGTTCGTCGAGAATGAGCAGCTCCGGATCGGAAAGCAGCGCGATCGCGATCCCGAGGCGCTGGCGCATTCCCAGCGAGAAATGCTTCGCCGCTTTCTTTCCGGTATCCGCAAGACCGACCATTTTCAAAATCCCGTCGATCCCCTTCTCGTCCGCGCCGCACAGCCGTGCCTGAAAGCGCAGATTGTCTGTTGCGGACATGCCGGGATGGTATGCGGGCGATTCCACGATAGCGCCGATCCGACATTTTCCGTCCAGCGTATTGAAACGGAACGTTCCCGAATTCGGATAGATCAGACCGGTTATGATCCGCAGAAACGTTGTTTTGCCGCTGCCGTTCTCTCCTACGAATCCGACGATCTTTCCGCGCGGAATTGCAACGGTGATTTGGTTGTTCGCCGTCGTTTCCTTGTATTTTTTGGTAATCCCGTCGCTGATCAGGATGCTGTCGGTTTCGGCAGAACACGGCGTGCCGGATGGTTCTGTTTTCATGCGTCTGCCTTTCTGTTTTATTCCCGCTGCACAAAGGTCACGGATTTCTGTACTTCGCAATCAGGGCGTTCATATCGCTGTCGGATATTTTGAAATATTTCTTGAGCTTTTCGATCATGATCTCGCGCCGTCCTTTGACAAACGTATGAACATCGTCTAGATGATCCCGCCACTTCGACATGGATTTCGGATTCCCCCATCGTTTGATCTGACGCGGCATTTCCGATTCGTATTCGGCAATCATCTGATCCAGCAGATTCAGCAGGCGATCGGTGTCGTACTGTGTATAGAGGATCTGCACATAACGATCTACAAACTTCTCGCAGAAGCCCTTGTTCGATTTCAGAACGGCAAACACATAAAACACTGACTTGTATCCGTGCGGAGAAACGACCGGATCCTTTGAGAAGTATTTGTCAAACACATCGTTTCGTTTCGGGCTCCGCATCGCAAGGTCGAGGTCGAACAGCAGCGGACGCCACTTGATCGATCCGCGAACACGCCAGTATTTCTGATTGATCATATCACTGTCGCAGACGTATGTCCTTGCGATCAGGTAATCGATGAAATAGGCTTCGTCGATCTTCTCCAGATAGGATTGGTAATCCGCATCATCGGACAGCTTCGCTTTCTTTGCGTATTCGCGAAGCGCCACCCAATCCTTGCTCGATCCCTGCGTCGCAACATCGCCGTTATAGCGAACAAGATCGACCAGGTCCTGGTCTGCACCGTAATGCGTCTCCAGAAAGTCTGCGTTCAGATCTTCACCGAGCTCATACAGGCCGTAATACTCGCCGTTGATGTACAGTGCAGTCGGGCGGGAGTTTGCCACCTCAACGTTCATTCCGATGCTCATGCGCGATACAAAGGAATCCACGAGACGCGCACGGTCGTTTTCCTGACCGCCGTTGCGCAGTACAAGCGCGCCGAACGTCGTGTACGGGTAATCCGGAAAGAGCGGATATTTGAGTTTGCTCATGCCGTACTGCCCGCGCAGATGCAGCGAAAAGGATTTTTGCTTGTATTTCAGGGTTCCCTGTCCCTTGCAGCGAACGTCCGCCGGAAAGCTCACACCGATTTTTCCGTCGCTCTCGTAATAATTGAACTGCGCTTTGCGATCTGTCCCGACGACGTCCTTATGAACGCTGACATTATAAACCTTCTTGAAATCATCCGGCGCAATCGCCATGCAGACGACCGGCACCTGATGCGGTTCATCGAACAGATAATGGTACGTCACGACTTCGCTCTTCAGCAATCCGTCGGAGAACGACGCTGCTCGAATGACCGTATTGCCGGAGATTCTGATCGGCTCGGTATATTGCTTGCTTTTTTCCGTCGGTTCGCTGCCGTTCGTTGTATAGCGGATCACGGCGCTCGGATCGGAACAGGACAGCGTCAGCGAAAACGCACCGCCGGGGTACAACGCCGTTTCGGAGAAATACGGCTGCAGCGCATATCCGCGATAGCGGGATTCGCTGTTCGCCTCTCCCTTGGTCTTTTTGGTGAAGAAAACGCGGCGGGTATGGTTATCGCCCTCTACGCGTCCGCTGGACATGCCTTTGCGCTGAACGCCCGTCTGAAACGCATCGCGGATTACTCCGTTCGCATCGGACAGATACAGCATTTCACCGCTCGGACTGATTCCGAACGGCGCGTCCCCGTCTTTGCGGTTCGCGACGGAGCTCGTTGCTTCGATCACGCCGTAGCCGTGTGCTTCAAGCGATAACGATGAGATCCGGTATTTCTTCGGTTCGTTCAGCGAATCGCTCAGATACCAGCCTGAAAGATTCGTTTCGGTATCTGCGCCGTTGTACAGTTCGATCCAGTCCTTTTCCTTGCTCCCCCGATCGTGAATGGCGCATACCTCGGAGATGTATACGCCGTCAGGTTGAAAAAAACCGATTGCCTCCACGTTCTTTTCAGCGTGACCGTTCGGGCTGCCCGGCGTCGGATAGCGATAATAGACCTGTTCATTATTCTCGTCCAGACCGACCGAAACGTTGTCTGGAAGATCCGGGATCGTGACCCAATCCAGTTCTCCGGTCTGCTGGTTGTACAGGAAGAGTGTTTCGCCCGTGCCGATTGAGAAACCTGCATGCAGTTCATCCGTAATATTCGTCTTTCCGGAAAGGAATATCACAAGGTACCCGTTCGCTTCGATTCTTGCAGAATCCGGCAGCGCCCATTTAACTAAGTTTTTCGGATTGTCGGATAGATACCATCCGGAAAGCGAAACTGCGCTTCCCGTTTTGTTTACAAGCTCAACCCAGTCGCAGCGTTCGCCTTCCCTGTCCGCAATGCTGTATGCGTTCTTTGCGAGCGCTTCACTGATGCGTACGTCTGACGGTCGTTTTGCATGAAGCGTCGGATCAACCGGTTCGTCGTCCTGCTGATTGTCTTTCTGCGCCGGTTCGTTTTTTTCTTCGGGACGGTACGGCGGATCATTCGTGATTTCCGCGGTATTTGCTTCGCCGGGCGTCGGCGTCTCGCAATAGCCGAAACGGCCGTCGGAGCGGCGCGCATACGTGACATCCTTATACGGAATTTCCGGGACGTCCACGCGATCGAGTTCAAACCCGTTTGCATCGTACAGATACAGCGTATCGCCGTAACGGCTGACGCCGAGGTTTACACACAGATGCCGATCCCTGGACGCGCAGTCCTTTTCGCAGCAGTAAACAACCAGATATCCGTTTGCCGGCAGCACGCCCGAAAGGTTCGCATCGTCAAAATCTCTCGGTTCGTCGCAGAGCGTGCATCCGTCCAGGGAGATGTCGGAATATGTTGTGTTGTGCAGCTCAACCCAATCGCATTTCAGGCAGCTTTCGCAGGTCAGGATCGTGTTTCTGGAGGAAACCTCGGAAATCTCGATTCCGGTCAGCGGTTGCGGAACTTCCGGTTCCTTTGCCGCAGGCTGCGTATCCATGATCGGCGTCGAATTTGCGCTGCCGGGCGTCGGCACTTCGCAGTAGCCGAACGTTCCGTTTGAACGTCTTGCATAGGAAATATCCCGATTCAGCTGCGGAACGGCAACTTCATCGACCGATTGCAGATTTGCATTGATCAGAACGAGTTCTTCTCCCGCCGATTTCAGCGAAAAGCCGAGACAGATCGGGCTCTTGCCGTCCCATGTAAACGTATCGGTCTTTTCCATTTTGGTTGCAAGAAGCAGCAGATATCCGTCCGCGGGAAGCGTGATCTCCGGCAGCATCAATGCCTTTTCCGCATTTTTGACGTTATCGGTGATGCCCCAGCCGAACAGATTGATCGGTCGATCCGATTCGTTGTGCAGTTCGATCCAGTCCGGCGAGCCGTAAACATCGTGCAGATAACTCTGTTTGTTGCTGGACACGACTTCGCTGATTACGATTCCCTTTGTTGATTTTTCGGGATCTGCCGTCCCGCATGCAGCAAGCGACGCAACGGTGCAGACCGCAAGCAGGCAGGACAGTATGGTTTTCCATAGTTTAGATCTCATATCCGATCCTCCGATCAGTTCTCAGTTTGTACGATACGGCGCAGGATCTTCGCCGCATCCGCAGCTGCGATCTCTTCGTCGCCGTCGATATCGCCGGCAAAGCGCATCGGCGCATTCATGTATGACAAGTCAACAACCGTTCGCAGTACCAGCGCCGCATCACCCGCCGTCAGTACTCCGTCCAGATTTGCATCGCCTTTTTTGATGTTGACGCGGAGCAGCTGCGGTTTGGCAAAGGACGTGTTTTCAAAATACCCGGAAGGGAAATATCCGAATCCGCCCTGGATGCTGCCGTACAGAATCGCTCTTCCGTAATAGCCGTCCGCCTGCAGCCTGTCGCTTCCGTCGGCAAAGTGCAACCACGTAAATGTACACGGTTCCGCAGATACGTTCAGGGTCTGTTTGTTTGTGCCGGACCGGTTCAGCGAATAGAATCCGTCCCTGTCGTCGCAGGTAAAGCGGAAGCCGTTTTCCGTCTGTTCTGCCCGATAGATCAATCCGGCTGCATTTTCGGAATCGACCGTCCCGTCCGCATTCGGTGTAAACGTACGCGCTTTCAGCGTTCCGTCGGACGCCGCCTCTGCCGGGATCGCATACCACGTGCCTTCAAACTGTGCGGCAATCACGTAAAAATCTTCTGTCGGTTCCGGAACCGTATATAATTCCGTGATCGATCCGTCTTTGATTCCGACAAACAGAAGTCCGCTGTCCGCATCTGCCGGAACCTCGAAGCATCCGCTGCACGAAAGCAGCAGAGCGCCGCCGCCCTCGATCTTGCGGCCGGATCCTGTATATTCCGGTATCGACGCTTCGGGCGTACGGATGGAATAAACACCGGTTTGTTCCTTCAAAAGGATCGCGAGTCGGAACGCAAGCGCGATCTTAGAAAGAAGGATCTCGTCTTCCGTTCCGAGCGCCGCGTTGACCGTATCGGAATATGTGCAGATCGACTGTAAAGCTACGACCGTTTCCGCATCCAGTTGCGAACGGATGGCGCTCCCCTCCGTCAATGCCGAGAGCGTTTCGGCACTGCGCCAGTAATCCAGGACGCCGCTATATACGTCTTCCCCGCCCTGCGTACGCAGATAATCGGAAAACAGGAACGATTGCCCGTAAGCGCCGACGTCGCTCGAAGTCGCATCGAAGTTCTGATAGCTCATTCCGATGCGGACTTTGCCGGACTTTTCAAACGCATCCAGGTAACCTTGTTCCGCCACCGAACCCGGATATGCAAATTCTTCCGCCGCCATGGAAAAGCCTTCATTCAGCCAGACGCCGATCGTATCTTCCTTGCCGAGAAGACCGGCATTTGCAGGAGATGCCAGAACGGCGCTGCGCAGAATCAGATGCTGAAATTCGTGCGCAAGCGTCCCGTATACGATCTTATTCCGGTCTGCCATGCGGGCGTTCACATTGATGATCGGAAGGCAGTTATAGCTTTCGCAATCGTCCGGGTCGATCTCCTGAATTTCTTCTCTTGAATACAGATCATAGGAGTCAAAGAACCCGCAGACGGACAGGCTGTTCATTGCGTACGTGACAATATGCAGTTTGCCGTCGCCATTCAGATCGCGGAAGCCGCCGAAACGGTCAGTGTTGCTCGGGTAAATGACATTCTCAAATTCGTTGAGCATCTCCGTCGTCTGATCATCTGTGAAGGAAACGGTATCGTTTTCCGGCACCCAGATGCAGCAATGCTCCCCTTCCTTTGCAAGGCGGAACGTGCGTTTATCATACTGATAGGTAGTAAGATCCGTACAGACCCAGAAATCATAAGTATTCGGATTCTTTTTCGAAATCGACATGTCCTTGCCGGTTTTGTGCAGACCTGCGGTGAACAGAGGAGTGCCTTCCGTCGGTTCGGCTTCCGCCGGTTTCGGAAACGTTCCCGAAAACAGCATATTCTCCTTTTCACGGTACGGCAGGGGATTATAGACGAGCACGCGGTCCGCCTCAATGATATGTGATGATGTTGTTTCGGCAACTGCGCCGGCCGGCAGCATCGTCAAAAGCAGCGCTGCCGCGAGTATCACAGTGAATAATCGCTTCATTTCAATCTCCTGTCAACACAGTATACCACGATCCGTACGTTTTGAAAAGTCACGTCACGCCTGCATTCGCAAAATAAATGTAAGACGAATGTAAATATTTCCGTCGAATCGCAGACTTATCGATCGGAACGTCCGTCAAGCGCGTTTTTCAGGCGGTACAGCTTGCTCTCCTCCAGCATCGCCGATATATGTGTCCCGTCCGCTTCATGCGATTCGGACAATACGGTTCCGATCTCGTGCAGCACACGGATGGCTTCGTATCGATCGTACGGAATCACAAGCTCGACCTTCTGCTGCGTGCGATTCAGTTCGGCTTCGATTCGTTCGAGAAGGCGGTCGATCCCCATTCCGGTCTTTGCGCTGATCGCGACTGCGCAATCGCGTTTCCCAGGGATCGCATCCGGAAGATCGCATTTGTTGAACACTTCGATACAGGTCGTATTCCCTGCTCCGAGATTCTCCAGAACCTGTTCCGTGACGCGCATCTGTACGTCGTAATACGGACAGTTTGCATCGACGACATGCAGGATCAGATCCGCATCGCGCACCTCTTCCAGTGTGGACCGGAACGCCTGTACAAGGTCGTGCGGCAGTTTGTTGATAAATCCGACCGTATCACTCAGGAGACAGGGCGTTCCGTTCGGAAGCGTGATGCTGCGTACTACAGGATCAAGTGTTGCAAAGAGCTTGTCTTCCGCAAGAACGTTGCTGTCGGAAAGCGCATTCAAGAGCGTGCTTTTTCCCGCATTTGTGTAGCCGACCAGCGCGACGATCGGCGTATCGCTCTTTTTTCGTACCGAACGCCGGATCCCCCGCTGCTTTTCGACTTCTTTCAGTTCCTGTTCCAGTTCATAGATCCTTCTTCGGATGCGGCGACGGTCGATCTCAAGTTTTTTCTCTCCGGGACCGCGCATGCCGACGCCGGAAGCGCCCTGCCGCGACATTGCCACGCCGACGCCCAAAAGGCGCGGCAGGCGGTATTTCAGCTGACTCAGCTCAACTTGCAATTTGCCCTCCCGCGTGGTGGCACGGGTTGCAAAGATATCGAGAATCAGCATGGTCCGGTCGATAACCGGCGTTCCCAGAATGCTTTCAAGATTCCGGATCTGAATCGCCGTCAGTTCGTCGTCGAAAATAAACACGTCAGCTTCCGTCGCACTGCCAATCAGTCGAAGCTCGTCCGCTTTTCCGGAACCGACATAGGTTCCGTTATCGACCGGGCGCTTGCGCTGCCGCTCGATATGCACGACATTGACGCCTGCCGTGTCCGCAAGCGCACGCAATTCTTCAAGCGTGTCGTATCCGTCGTCATTGTCGATCCCGACGAGAACCGCGCGTTCCGGCTCTGCCTGCGTTACGGCATATGCCGGTGCTTTCAAGCGGTTGTCCGCTTCGATCAGCGCTTCCAGAAGCGCATCCTGCGGTAAGCGGTCCGCACGCATCGGACCGTAAATCAGCGGTTTGCGTTCCTCGCCTTCCATCTCGCCGACAAATGCCACGTATACCGAAGTCGGTTTTCCGTCCCGAACGCCGACCGCCGCCATTGCGTCCAGTCGCATGGAATTGAGTGTGCCGAGATCGACATCGGAAAGATAACCGCTGCCGTTCGGATGCGTATGGATGCATCGGACGCCCGCAAGGCGGTCCGCATTGCGGACAAGTCGCATATCAGGCATGGATACCGTCGTCGCATCGCCGACCGAAACGTCACGAACCGCGCCGCTGCGCGACAGATACACAGATATCTCACGACCGATTCGTCCGGTATAATCGGCAAGTTTCTCCAAAAGAGAGGATGACGCAAACACGCCGCTCGGCTGCGTTTCATCGTAGAGCGTCTGCATTTCGTCCAGTATGACGTCGCGGATTCCCGCGGTATTACCGTGAATCTTTCTTTCTTCCATAATCAGTATTGTATCATATCGATCACATCGCTTGCAAGCAATGCGCGTTCGCCGAGCAATTTCATCGCACGATCTGCCGAAATGCCGAGCAGATATGCGCCGGTGCGAGCCGCATCAAACGGTTCCATGCCCTGCGCGAGCATTGCCGTAATCAAGCCGGTCAGCACATCCCCACTGCCGCCCTTTGCAAGTCCGGGATTGCCAAACGCGGAAAATGCGATCCTTCCCTTGCTGTGGATCAGCGTTGTTGCGCCTTTCAGCAAAGTCGTGCACGGGAACGAGCGTACGGCGGCGATCGGATCGGCGATGACGTCTTCGATCGTCGTTCCCAACAGTCTTGCCATTTCGCCGACGTGCGGCGTAAGAACCGTATTGTCGTGCAGCAGGGATAAAAGATCGCGATGAACCGCCATCTGATTCAACGCGTCCGCGTCCAGAACAAGTTTCGTTCCGGATCGCAGCGCGGTTTCGATAACCGGCGCAAGATCGCCTTTCCCCGCACCGCTGCCGATGCCGATCGCCTGTTTTCGATCCATTGAATCCTTTACGGCTTTAACGGCGTCTCCGCACCAATCCGCGGTTCCCGTCGGAACCGTAATCGCTTCCGGCAGCGCCGCAAAGAACGGGCGCACCGGATCCGGTGTGCAGACAGTCAAAAGTCCGGCGCCGCCGCGCAGAGCGGCTTTTGCGCAGAGCAGCGCCGCACCGGGATAGGTCTCTGATCCGACACACAAAAGCGCATGACCGTTCTTTCCCTTATGAGAATCAAACGCGCGTTTGGGGAGAAGCTTTGTAATCCCCTCCTCATCCTGCAAAAACATTCGTATGTCCGACGGGTCGCTATAGAGCGGATTCACGATCACCTCGCCGCACCGCGCGCGTCCCTGTCCAAGGAGCATGCCCGCCTTGATCGCCTGCATTGTGACGGTACAATCTGCAGAGATCGCTTCTCCGAGGATCATGCCGCTGTCTGCATGCAGACCGGACGGCAGATCGGCGGAAACGACCGTCTTGCCGCTTGCGTTGATCTGCTCAATCAACGCTTTTGCGTCTCCCTCGATCGGACGATTCAATCCGACGCCGAACAGCGCGTCGATCAGGATCTCGCGGTCTGCCGGATCCCAGAGGCGGTCGATCGGGACGCCTTCTTCCCGCACTGTACGAAGATAAAACGAAGTGTCCGACGTACATCCTTTTTCGTTCCCGCAGAGAACGATCCGTGCCGGGAGACCTGCTCTGTGAAGGATCAGCGCCGCCGCGACGCCGTCTCCTCCGTTATTGCCGATTCCGCAGATCGCCGTGACAATTTCTCCGGTCCGGCTTCTTTCCCGTACCGCTTTCGCGATTCCCTCTGCCGCTTTGTACATCAAAGCACGCGAGGATATCCCCGAGGCGATGGCCTGCGCATCCTTCTGTTTTGCTTCCTCTGCCGTTAAGATTCGCTCCATTCGTCCTCCGCAGACAAAACGCTTTCATATGCTTTTCTTGCCGTGTCATACGCATACCCGCGCGCGATCAATCGGGAAAGCACGCGTTCGCGCCTCTTCTGCGGATCCAGCGTTCGGAACTGTCGTGCAAATTTGAGGGCAACCGCATTTGCATTTGCCTCCTCAGATTCCGTATCGAGCGAGTCCAGCGCAGCTTCGATATCCGCATCGCAGAGTCCGTGCCCCTTCATCTGTTCCCGAAGATGACGCTTGCTGACCGGCTTTGCGGCAAGCCTTGTTTCGACAAAGCGCTGCGCGTAACGCGCATCGTTCAGCAGGCCGAGTTCCTTCAGACGTTCAACCGTTGCATCCACATCCGCTTCTCCGAATTCCTTTCCGTCGAGATACGTCTGTACTTCTGAGACTGTGCGGTCTTTCAGCGTCAGATATTTCATGGCATAGTCCATCGGAGATAATGTTTTTTGTCCTGTCTGATTCATTTTGTACTCCTTATTACTATAGGCAGTATAGCATACTTTTTGCATTATGAAAAGAAAAGCGCAAAAAAGATGCAACGTTTTCGAAGGATGACCCGTCTTTTTATATGTAAGAGCTGAATGGAGCTGTGAAATCTGTTTTGGAAAGATGTATAAAAAATGTGCCTGAAATGTAACTTATTAGTAAATGCTTTTCAAAAGGGATGGTATTTTCAAAAAAAGCGTGTACAATGAAATCATCATGAAAGAAGGACTTGATTCAAATGAAGAAACGTTATCTTTGGCTGCTTCCCCTCGTTGCTCTGCTTTTGGTCTTCTGCCTTGCCTGCGGAGAATCACACAACCAGACAAACGTGGACTATAATCCACGTACGGGCGAGCAGATTGTTGCGAACGAGACCGCGCACAGCGGTTCGGACGAGATCTCTATCGTGACGCCGGAACCCGATCTGTATCGCGAAGAACTCAATGCAATTCTGAAACGCACGACCATGCTGGAAGGCGTTACCATCAACGGAGTCTCTGTCAGCGGTATGACCATGGACGAGGCGAGAGCCGCCGTTCTTCCATCGATCGAGCAGGCGAAGAAAGATCTGCAGATTCAGGTCAGCTTCGGCGACGTCAGTGAGACATTTTCCGGAGAATCGATTGCAACGGTCGACAATCTCGACGAAGCTCTGAACGGTGCATTTGCTCTTGTAAGGGAAGACACCGGCTATGAAGCTGTATCCGCAGAAGTCGAACGGATCAAAACCTCGGGGCAGGATTTCCCCGTGCTGCTGACGTTCGAAGAAGAAGCGCTTCGTAACGCCGTCAACGCGTTTGCAGAAGCAAACAGCACAAATCCGGTCAACGCAACCGTAGCTTTCAATAAGGATGAAAACAAGATCGATTTCATTCCGGATATTCCCGGACGTTCGATCGACTGCGAGTCCTTGCTCACTTCCCTGTTGACTGCAAAAGCCGGCGATTCCATCGCTGCACCGACCGAAGAAACCCCTGCAGAGATCAAACTCGAGGATATTCAGGACAAATATGTTATTCGCGGTACCAAAACCACGAAATACGGCAGCAGCATCAAGAACAGAAAGTATAACATCAAGTACGGTGCCGGCAAGATCAGCGGAACCGTTCTGCATCCCGGCGAAGTCTTCTCCGCTAACGGAACGCTCGGCGTCCGAAATAAATCAAACGGCTGGAAAGTCGCTACCGCCTATGAAGCGGGCGCACACGTCAAGCAGTACGGCGGCGGCGTATGCCAGCTTTCCAGTACGCTCTATAACGCTGCGGTCATGGCTGACATGAAGATCGTCGAACGCAGAAATCATTCGATGTACGTGGATTATGTATCGAAAGGACTTGACGCCACAATCAACTCCACCGGTAACATCATTGACTTTAAGTTTGAAAACAGCAGCAAGTCGGATATCATCATCATCGCCAGAGCCGACGGAAAAGAACTGACCATGGAAATCTGGGGTATCCCGATTATCGAAGACTCCAACGGTGAATACGACGAGATCCGCATTCCGAAGCCGGTAAAAACCAAAACGCTGAAGCCGAGCGGCGCGGTTGAGTATATTGTTGATGAAACAAAGCCAGCCGGATACAAGAAAGAAGAAGTCAAGAACCGGAACGGTGCTGTTTATGAAAGCAAAAAAGAGTATTATCTGAACGGCGTTCTTGTAAAGACCGAGAAGCTTGATACGTCAACCTATAAAGCTTTTGCCGGTGTTTATATCGTCGGTCCGGATGCAACGCCGAAGCCGGATAAAACGCCGAAACCGGATGATCCGACGCCGAAGCCCGATGATCCGACTCCGAAACCCGACGATCCGACTCCGAAACCCGACGATCCGACACCGAAACCCGATACGCCGAAACCGGATCCGACACCGAAACCCGATACGCCGAAGCCCGACGATCCCGGTGACGGCGGCGAAGGATAACTATGCAGCGGGACTGTCTTGCAAGGCAGTCCCGCTTTATGTTATACTCTGTTTGCATCAATTACCGAACTTTGTGAGGCGACTATGGAAATCCGTATTTTTGATCCGGATCAATTCAAAACGACCGTATGGAGCGGCGGTAAAACGACAGAACTGTACCTCTATCCTTTCGACGGATCATATGCGGATCGCCGTTTTCAGTTCCGGATCAGCACCGCTCTTGTCGAGCAGTCGGAATCACACTTCACGAGACTTGACGGCGTTACACGGTATCTGACGCCTCTCTGTGACGGGTTTTATCTGAAGCGAAACGGACATTGGCTTTTCCTTCCGAAGGGCGACGTCCTGCGTTTCTCCGGCGAAGAGGATATTCTCTGCCGCGGCAGCGGTCGCGATCTCAATCTGATGCTCAAAGGCGCGCGCGGCGAAATGCGGATCCTGCCGAAAGGCGATCACGCGCTGACGCTGCATGCGTTTCTGTTTCTTTTCTGTCCGCAGAAAACGACCGTAAACGGAACGGTTATTCCGAAAAACGGTTTTGCAGAGATTACATCCGCAGGATTCTCCACCCTTCGTATCTCAGAACCTTCCGTATTGTTTACGGTCGACGTCTGATCGCGTCAGTATTCTTCGTCCTCATCCGTGCCGTCGCCCTGCGCTTCTCGCAATAGCGACAGCATCCGCAGCGAATCGAGATCGAGAGGCTGTCCGCCGGACGTCCCGATACACGCCGAGCATACAAAGAAGCATTCAGGACAGATACAGCGGCTCTGAACGCCTTTTTCATCCTGAACCATGTAAGCTCCGCATCGTTGACAACTGCAGCGCATAATCTCACCTCCGCCGTTATTGTAGCATTGAAAACAGCACTTTTCAAGCATATACAAGTGTGATATACTATCAGATATGAAACGTATTCTGCCGATCCTTCTGATTCTGTTTCTGCTGCCGGTTTTCGGTGTGCAGGCGGATGAAGACAACAAGATCATACAGCAAGGTGATAAGGGCGAAGAGATCGTCCGTATTCAAACACGCCTGTTCGATCTCGGTTATTATTCCTATAAACCCACCGGGAGCTACCGGACCGTCACAAGAACCGCCATTATCGCATATCAGGCGGCGTCCGGTCTGATGAGCGACGGAAGCGTCGGCGCAGAAACCATGAATGCGCTCTTTTCCCGAGGCGCAAAGCGTGTCGATTTTCACGCCTATGTTCCTTTGAGTTTTTCCGCGCAGGGACCGCTCGCACAAAAAGGGAATCCGATCGAATGGAAGGATGTGCAGCCGCGGCTCAATGCCGGGGAATCCTATCGCATTAAAAACGCCGCGACCGGTGAAGAAGCGACGCTCCTCTTTGTGTCCGGTGAAAACCATGCGGAAATGGATCTGCCGCTGCAGGTTCAGGATCGCACCGCAGCGCTGACCATGATGACCAATTGGCTCGGGAAAAGCAACAGCTTCTATAAATGCGCGATCCTGTTCGATCTTGACGGACAATGGGTCTCCGCTTCCATCCAATGGGACGGCGTCTCTCACGCGTGTATCTACTTTTCCGGCAGTCTTTCGCACGTATTGCATCTGCACGATCTCGAGCACGAGGCAAACATCCGGAAAGTCAGCTGAATCCTTACAGAAACGAAAGCAGACGCTTTTGCGCCTGCTTTTTTCATGATTTCTTTTCTGCAATCAACAGCTCAACATCGATTGTTACGGAATGCAGCGCGTCGGCGTCCAGCGATTCCGGATCCGTTCCGAACGTCAGCGGCGTCATATGTAAAAAATCTTTTGACTGATCCGGCGTAAGCGGATATTCCCTGCAGATGCGAATGCGATCGAGCAGGTGGAAGCGATCGGACAATAGTGAAACGACCGATTGATTCGAATATGTCTCGCGGCGCAGACGATCCGTCATCAGCGTACGAATCTCCTTGAGATACCCCTCCTGCGGGACGAGCTTGATCAATCGTCCGTCTCGCTTCAGAACGCGGGAAAACTCCGCGTAATGTGCAGGCGAAAACAGATTCAGAATCACGTCGGTCGAATCGTCCTTCAGCGGAATATGCGTCAAATCGCTGACCGTCCACAGAATCGGTCCTCCCCCGCCTGACGCAAGCCGGATCGCATCCTTGGAAAGATCCAGACCGACGGTCGTCTCTTTTTGCAATGCTTTGGTAAACGTTCCGTCGCCGCACCCTGCATCCAACACAACGTTGGGATTCTGCGGCATTGCGCTCCGAACGGCGTCGATCACCGGATCATAGAATCCGGCTTCCAGAATTCTTCTTCGTGATTCAAACAACGTTTTTCCGTAACGGCCCGGCGCTGCGTTCGGAACGAAATTCACATATCCTTTTCGCGACGGATCAAAAGTATGTCCGTTTACGCAGCGCAGAGAAAAACCGCAGCGTGAAAACGCCGTCCCGCAACGAGGACAGCGCATCAATTCAATATGATTGAAAAACTTCTCAGCGCTCACGGATGCTCCTTTTTCGAATCTGGTTCAAAGTCAAACGCGTCTTTCGGAAGCGTGCCTTCCGGATCTTCTTTTGGGGAAGAATCCTGTTCCGTCTTTGCCTCTTTTTCGTGCCGTCTGCGAATCGATCGTGCGAACTCGTCGGCGATCAAGAACAAAATCACAACGCCGACAATCACATAGGAAAAGACGGTTACGTCCTTTCCCGTCAGCCGCAGAACAAGAATCAGCACCAAAAGCACGGCACCGATCGCTCCGAGAATGATTTCGGCGATCTTCCAGAATTTTGCGTTATCCTTCATATAGATTCCTCCGATCGATCAGATGCTCCCGTGTTCGCAAAGATACGCTTCTGCGATTCCTTCCATTCCGTCTCTGTCCGACGGAATCACGATTTCCGTATGCGTACGAAGCATCATGTATTTCAAAATGGTTGCTCCCTGCAAAATGACGTCGCCGCGTTTCAACAGCAACGGATGCCGCAAACGCTCCGACTCCGACAGTTTCGACAGTGATTTCAACAGCGAATCCAGTTTGGGAAGCGTGACGGTTGACAGATGCTTCGGATCGAATAACGTTTGCATGGAAAGAAGCGCGCCGATCGACGTGATCGTTCCGCCTACCCCGTAAACCGGCGTCGGCACTGTATCCGGAACGTCGGCATGCGCATCGATCCAGGAAAACAGCCTGTCCGACAAAACCTCCGGATCGTTCGCATCACATTGCTCCTTGGCGCGGACGCATCCGCACGGAAAGCTCAGAGACCGTTCCTTTGTGACGATCTGAAAACTGCCGCCGCCGATATCGAAAACGGTTCCTGCACCGCCCGTGACGGCGGAAAACGCGAAGTTTCCCTCTTCCTCACCCGAAAGAACACGAACACAAACGCCGGTTTTCTCGTGCACAAGCGAAATAAATCCATCCCGGTTTTTCGCATCGCGCACCGCGCTTGTCGCATATGCAATCACCGGCACGTTCAGATCATCGGCAATCTGACGGTACCGCTTGATTGCTTCGACGGTCGCTTCCATACGATCCGCCGAAAGCATACCGGTCGTATCGATTCCTCTTGCGAGGCGTGTCGTGCACAGGATCTTGCGGATTGCGCGTACTTCATGAGACTCCGTTCCGGCTGTCATCAACCGTACGGAGTTGCTGCCGATATCTATGACTGCGATTACGGGATTCATTCTGCCACCGATACCGCGCTGTCATCGAGAATAATCTTGTCTTCCTGATAATGCCAGCCGTATTTGATCATGCCCTGCTGAATCTTATAGTTATCCGTACGCATGAACTGCAGATTTTCGCGTTCCTGCGCATAGGTTCGTTTTGTCTGATTCAGTTCTTCAATACGTGCATTGTATTCGTCCCGGGCGGAATGAATCCGTATCCTCTGCGGAATCAGAACGACAAACAAAATGATCACGCAGGCGATCAATACGAGGATAAAATGTATCAATTTGAACCGAATCGTTCTTACGATTCTTTTGGACGAACGTTCCATGTATACAGTATAACAGATGATCCGCCAAAACGGAACCTATATTTTGCAGATTTTTTGTGATATTCTTGCAAACAAAGGCGCAAACAAGGCATAGAATGCCATAAACCCTGCCGAAAAAGCCGCAATAAGAAATCCGCGCACCGTTCCGTAATTTGCCGCATAAAGATACCCCGCAAGAAGTACAAACAGAATGATGACAAATAACGCATCGCAAAGGTGTGTGACGAACTTTGCTTTGAAGCGTATCCGTACGATCCGCAGCAGCAGATAGCAAAGCCCCGCGACGGCTCCTCCGTGAAAGAGCAGCAGCGCTTCATAGGGCTGTGCGAAAACATCGATCATCCGCGCTTGAAAAAGAACCCGCGACGTTCCGGTTCCGGCTGTTCATATTCAATCGAAGCAATGTTTCCTTCCAGAAGAACCTGCCCGTCCTCCGGATTCAATTTGCCGAGTTTCAGCCCCTCTCCCCAGATTGTGAGCGTCCCCGCCTGCGTGAGAACCGTCATTTCATCCTCCTGAAAGCTCTCTACATCGACCACGCCGGTGATGCGCATCTTTCTGCGTCCTTCGATCAGTAAGCTGTGCGCGGAAGGCTGCATCAGTTCCTTTTCATGTTTTTCCATACAGACACCTCCCTGTCTTTGATGCATTGTATGCGCCGCATTCTGCTCCTACGCAAAAATCGAATACGAAACTTCGCTATTTTTGTCGAAATGCTTGACAAGTCTTTTTTTCACCCATAAAATAGGTATCAGTCAATCCGTTCTTTACTATCTTGTTTTATCCATCCAGCAATCAAATCAATCATTTATACCGGAGGCAATTTGTGAATCTACCCGAATTGGAAGCATTGACGATCACCGAGCTGTACAATCTTGCAAAGCAGCACGGTATTCCCTCTTATCGCAAATACAAAAAAGCGCAGCTGATCGAAATGCTGCAGGCTCCCGCGCCGGAAAAGAAAAAGCGCGGCAGACCGGCAAAAGAGAAAAGCGAAGAGATTTCCCCCGCCAAAGAGAAGCCTCAGCTTAAAAAACGCGGACGTCCCGCAAAGGCGGCTGCTCCCGACGTCGAAGCTCCTTTGCCGGAAGCTGTCGTTTCCGAACTGGAGCAGGCTTCCGATCAACCGCAGACTTTGGTCAAACCGCTTGTCGAACAGAACGAAAAGCCGGTTGACGAATCCGAAAAGGTACAGGAGCATACGAACGCTGAACAGCGAAACCGGTATCAGCACAACAATTACCGTCAGCAGAACGGGCGGCAGAATCAAAACCGCGGTTACCGCCAGGGAAACCGTCCGCAGTATCATGCGCCGGAAGGCGATCAGAAATTCGAAAAGCCCGTTGAACCGGCACAGCCTCCGGAAACGGGAACGGCGGCGGGTGTCCTGGAAATTATGGAGGGCTACGGGTTTCTGCGTGTTTCCAACTATGACGCCGGTCCTAACGACGTCTATGTTGCAAATGCGCAGATTCGGCGCTGCAATCTCAAAAACGGCGATTTTGTGGAAGGTCGTACCCGCGCGCGCCGCGAAGGCGACAAATACGAAGCGCTCCTGTTTGTAGACCGTGTCAACGGAAAGGATCCGGACGAGAACGCGCTGAACCGCGTCAATTATGAAGACCTCGTCCCCATCTTTCCGAACGAACGCTATACGCTCGAAACGCCCGGTCGTGTCAACAACCTCTCCGTTCGCCTTATTGATCTGATCGCGCCGATCGGCAAAGGACAGCGTGCCATGATCGTTTCGCAGCCGAAAGCCGGCAAAACGACGCTATTGAAGCAGATCGCAAACGGCATTACCGAGAACTATCCCGACACGCATCTTATCGTCCTGCTGATCGACGAACGTCCCGAAGAGGTCACCGACATGCGCCGCAGCATCAAAGGCGAGGTTGTTGCATCTACGTTCGACGAACTGCCCGAGCATCACACGCGTATTGCCGAAATGGTACAGGAACGCGCCATGCGTCTGGTCGAGGACGGACGCGATGTCGTGATTCTTCTGGACTCGCTCACCCGCCTCACACGCGCCTATAACCTGGTCATCCCTCCGACCGGCAGAACGCTTTCCGGCGGTATGGATCCAGGCGCGCTGCACAAGCCGAAACGTTTCTTTGGCGCTGCGCGAAACATCGAGAACGGCGGCAGCCTGACTGTCATTGCAACGGCTTTGGTCGAGACCGGCAGCCGCATGGATGATATCGTCTATGAGGAATTCAAGGGCACCGGCAACATGGAGATCCACCTCGACCGCAGGCTTTCCGAGAAGCGCATCTTCCCCGCGATCGACGTGTACAAATCCGGTACGCGCAGAGACGATCTGCTGCTCACCAAGCAGGAGCTCGAAGGCGTCCGTATGCTGCGAAAAATGCTGGCAAACGGCGGTTCCGGTGACGTCACCGAAAACCTTGTCAACATGATGGATAAAACCTCAAACAACGAAGATTTCCTCATTCGGCTCAAGGACTGGGTCCGTATTTTCGAGAAAGAAGGCTTCACTTCTTCGCACGCACAGCAGAACCGCTACGGGCAGTAAAAAAAGTTTGAAAAACGCAAAAATTTTTCTTGCTTTTTTCTGCCGGCATGGTATAATAGCCGATGGTAATGCATTACACGACGAAGGAGTGATAATACATGAAGAAAAATATTCATCCGTCTTACGGCGAAGCGGTCGTGCGCTGTGCCTGCGGCGAGACCTTCCTTACCGGCTCCACCAAGGGCGAGCTGAAGGTCGAAATCTGCAGCAAGTGCCACCCGTTCTTCACGGGCCGTCAGAAGCTGGTCGACAGCGGCGGACGAGTAGATCGCTTCAAGAAGCGCTACGGTCTGTAAGAACAACTTTGAACTCCAACAAAACACAGAGTCGCATTTGCGGCTCTGTTTTTGTATTGCTTTTTCGGCATAAATAGACTATACTGAAAGCATGAAAAAGATATTATTGATCGGAACGGGCGGTACGATCGCCTCTGAAATGACAGCCGACGGACTTGCGCCGAAACTCGGCTCGAATCAGCTTCTGAACTACATCCCCCGCGTCAGCGAGATCTGCGACGTGGAGTGCATGCAGCTCATGAGCGTGGACAGCACGAACATGACGCCGGAAAACTGGCTCACGATCGCGTCGTGCATCGAATCGTACTACGATTCGTACGACGGCTTTGTAGTCAGCCACGGTACGGACACGATGGCATACACCGCTGCCGCGCTCTCTTACCTTGCGCGGCGCTCGAAAAAGCCGATCGTGCTCACCGGCGCGCAAAAGCCCATCAGCATGGACGTGACCGACTCGAAGCAGAATCTTCTTGACGCGTTCACCTACGCCTGTGACGACCGTGCCTGCGGCGTTTCGATCGTGTTCAACGGCAGCGTCATCCTCGGCACGCGCGCAAAGAAGGTGCGCTCCAAAAGCTTTTCGGCATTTGCGAGCATCAATTATCCCGAGCTTGCCGTGCTGCAGGACGGACGCGTGCTGCATTACATCGACCTCGGCTATCGCGAGCGCGCGAAATTCTCGCATACGCTGAACGGCAGCGTGGGACTGGTCAAGCTGATTCCCGGCACCGATGCGGGCATGCTCTCCTATGCGCTCGACCGCTACGACGCGGTCATCATCGAGAGCTTCGGCGTCGGCGGACTTCCCGAGGGCACGAACGGCTGCTTCCGCGCGGCGATCGACAAGGGTGTTAAAGCCGGTAAGCTCATTGTCATTACCACGCAGGTGCAGAACGAGGGATCGAATCTCACTGTCTATCAGGTCGGACACGCCCTGAAGCAGCAAAACATCATCGAAGCGTACGATATGACGACCGAAGCGGCGGTCGCGAAGCTCATGTGGATCATGGGCGAAACGCGCGATCCGGACCGCGTACGCGAACGCTTCTATACGCCTTTAAGCCACGATATTCTCTATACCGAGGCGGAATAAGCAAAAATCTTTCCCCGCTCTGTGTAAACAGGGCGGTTTTTCATTGACAAATTGCCGGATTTTTCATACAATAAATTTTGATCGTTTTTTACGAAAGGAATATGTATCATGCGTTCATTAACCGCAAAGGAATTGCGTCAATTGTATCTGGACTTCTTCCGGTCCAAGGGACACGCGGTCATCTCCTCCGCCTCCCTGATCCCCGAGAACGACCCGACCGTACTCTTTACCACGGCGGGCATGCATCCGCTCGTGCCGTATCTGATGGGCGAAAAGCACCCGGAGGGCAAAAGACTTTGCGACGTGCAGAAATGCGTCCGCACCGGCGACATCGACGAGGTCGGCGATTCTTCGCACTGCACGTTCTTTGAGATGCTCGGAAACTGGTCCTTGGGCGACTACTTCAAGAAGGAGAGTATTGCGTTTTCGTGGGAATTTCTGACCGACGAAAAGTGGCTCGGCATTCCGAAGGACAAGCTGTATTTCACTTGCTTCGAGGGCGATAAGGACGCGCCGCGCGATACCGTCGCGCACGACCGCTGGGTCGAGATGGGCGTGGAGCCTTCGCATATCGTCTACCTGCCGAAAAAGCACAACTGGTGGGGTCCCGCGGGACAGACCGGTCCGTGCGGTCCGGACACCGAGATCTTCTACGACACCGGAAGACCCGCCTGCGGTCCCGACTGTAAAGCGGGCTGCGACTGCGGCAAGTATCTTGAGATCTGGAACAACGTCTTCATGGAATACAACAAGGTCGCGGACGGCGTCTTTGAGCCGCTCGAGCAGAAGAACGTCGACACCGGCATGGGGCTCGACCGCACGGTCGCCACGCTGCAGGGCGTCGAGAGCGTGTTCGACACCGACGCGTTCTCCGGCATCATCGAACTCATCGCGGAACTCTCGCACAAGGGATATAAAGACGACCCCGAAACGACGCGAGCGTTCCGCATCATTGCGGACCATACCCGCTGCATCGTGTTCATTCTCGGCGACCAGCGCGGCGTGACCCCGTCGAATGTCGATCAGGGCTATATCCTCCGCCGCCTCATTCGCCGCAGCATCCGCTTCGCGTCGCAGCTCAACATGCCGCGCTACGCGCTCTGCACGATTGCGGAAAGGATCATTGACCAGTACGGCGAGGTCTACAACGAACTGAACGAAAACCGCGAAAAGATCCTTTCCGAGCTGCGCAAGGAGGAAAACCGCTTTGCCGACACGCTCAAGAAGGGCTTGAAGGAATTCAACAAGCTGATTGCGAACCTCGACGGTCAGGCAATCGACGGCGTTTCCGCCTTCCATCTCTACGACACCTACGGCTTCCCGATCGAGCTCACGGTTGAGCTTGCGAAGGAAAAGGGCGTTACGGTTGATGAGAAAGGCTTTGCCGCCGCATTCGAGGAACATCAGAAGAAATCCCAGGCAGGCGCCGAACAGCGCTTCAAGGGCGGTCTGGCGGACAACAGCGAAGCGACGGCGGCGCTGCATTCCGCAACACATCTGCTGCAGGCGGCGCTCCGTAAGGTTCTGAATGACGATACCGTTTCGCAGAAAGGCAGCAACATCACCGCGGAACGTCTGCGCTTCGACTTCAGCTTCGGCAGAAAGGTCACGCCGGAGGAACTGAAGGAAGTCGAGCGTCTCGTCAATGAGGCGATCGCGGCGAAGGTCCCGATCACCTGCGAGGAGATGACCGTCGAAGAAGCGAAAGCACAGGGCGCGATCGGTCTCTTTGAAAGCAAGTACGGCGAAAAGGTCAAGGTCTATACGATGGGCAAGTACTCGAAGGAGATCTGCGGCGGTCCGCACGCCAAGAATACCGGCGATCTCGGACGCTTTGAGATCAAGAAGGAAGAAGCCTCGTCAAGCGGTGTTCGCCGTATCAAGGCTGTGCTGATCCATGACTGATTGGCTGAAATACGAATGGGAATGGAACGAGCGGGAAGCGGTTTTTCAGGTTGATCTGCAATACTGGGAACTGCTTCCCACTTTGGCGTACTCCCAACTCGTATTTGTCAGCATTGCACCGGCAGATCCCGATGCCGTCGCTTTCAAACGTGCTGAGGAACGTCATGCCAATGCGCTGCAGCATCGTCTTGCCGAACAGATCGAGGACGCTGCTATCTTTGTCGGCGGCATCGGCATGAAGGATCTGATCCAGTATTATTTCTATACCTCCGACGATTCGCTGATCCATCGCGTATCCGCCATCTGTCGCGCCGAATCAAAGCTGCGCGTAACCTGCGGGCATGTCATCGAGCCGCATTATGCGACCTATTACCGGCTCCTTTTCCCCGACGATGCAAAACTGCAGTCCGTTGAAAATGCTGCTTATATCAAGTCTGTACAGAGAAGAGACGGCGATCTGAATCTTGTGCGCCGCGTTCATCTGACAATGGCGTTTGTTTCGGAGGAAGCGTGCGACGCTTTTGTCTCGGAAGTGCCGCATCTCGGATTTACGATCGGCAGCCGCGAAAGCGTCGGAAACACGACTCACCCGTATCGGATTGTGCTGAACGGTTTTTCCACGCTGAAACTTGCGGATCTGAACCGCTGTACCGCGCGCGCCATCAACGGCGCCCTCCCCTACGGCGGCGTGCTGGATCATCTGAACGCGGAATTCATCAACCGCCACTAAAGAAAAGACATACAAAAAAGCAGGCAAATCGCCTGCTTTTGTTTTCGGTTGATCAGTCGAGCGGATCCACGTAATATGCCAGATTTACAAGCTGATCTTTTGAGTTGTAGTAGCTTCCCATCAACACACCGATTCGGACACCGTCGCATCCGCCGCTGCGGGATTCCATGACGACCGGTATTCCGTCAATTTCGCCGACATACAGCGAAAGGTGATTGGCTTTATTGGTGACCTGATTTACGTAAATCAGAACGCTTCCGGGTTTCCAATCCTTCCAGGAAAGCTCGTCCGTTTCATGGAGATGATTCGGATCATTTTTCTTGAACCAGTTCCATGTGCCGTCGCTGTTGGTTCTCGGATACGTCGTTTTCGGAATGCCGGCAAGTTCAAACGCCCTTTTGACGAATGCGCTGCAATCCAGCTTCCCGTCGGCTTCTCTTCCGTAAGGCGTTCCGATAAACGTTGCAGCCGCATAGAATAAGCTCTTAACATCGTTGTTGGAAATGGATTGCATAAACCGTGTCGCCCACTCGAGTATAATGCTGTTCCCCAACATTGACTGTCTTTGCAGAAGCTGCAGCAATTCCGCATCCGTCTCAACCGTCTTTATTGATTCCAGTTTTACTACATGCCTCAGGATTTTTACCGCATCTCCTGCATCAATCGAACCGTTGAGGTTCAAATCGGATTCCATTCTTTTACGAAGGCTGATCCTTTGATCCAGTCCCGCCGTATACAGCAGGATGAGAGATGCATCCGCAGCCGTGATTTTCCCGTCGTCGTTTACATCCCCCGGTTGTTCCCCGTCGGCTACAGAATAGACGAAACCTGTCGTCGCCATGCAGATGCACAGCAAAAATGCAAGAATACGTTTTTTCATACTGCCTCCGATGAACCAAATTATGGTTTATTATACTCTTTTTCCGGTCCTTTCGCAAGTACCGAATCATTCAAAAACAAGAAAATATTGCAATTTCACAGATTTGCTGCGATTTTTGCTGCAAGGCGCACATTATTGTACACCAGCTGAATGTTCGCAGCGAGGCTTGAACCGCCGGTAATATCCTTGATCTTTGCAAGAAGGAACGGCGTCGTTTCTTTTCCTTTGATCCCCTTTTCCTTTGCCTCTTCGATTGCTTCGTCGATCGCCCGGTTGATCACATCGGCGTCCATGGAATATTCTTCCGGAATCGGATTTACGACGAGCATACCGCCGGGATAGCCGAGATCTCTCGATGCGCGGATTGCATCTGCGATCTCCTTCGGATCGTCTGTTCGCCACGGAACGTTGATGCCGCTCTTTCTTGTATAGAAAGCAGGAAGCTCGTCCGTTCCGAAGCCGATAACGGGAACGCCCTTCGTTTCCAGATATTCCATGGTCAGATTCAGATCAAGAATGCTTTTTGCTCCGGCGCAGACTACGCAGACCGGCGTCTCGGCAAGCTCTTCGAGATCCGCCGAGATATCCATCGTCGTTTCCGCACCGCGATGTACGCCGCCGATCCCGCCGGTTGCGAACACGCGGATACCTGCCGCCGCCGCTACGATCATGGTTGCGGCAACGGTCGTTGCGCCGTCCATTCCCTTGGCAATCAGCATCGGGAGATCCCTGCGGCTCGCTTTGGTTACGTTGTGCCCTTCCCTGCCGAGATAATCGATCTGCTCGTCCGTCAGCCCGGCGCAAAGCTTTCCGCCGATGACCGCGCAGGTTGCTGGGACAGCGCCGTTTTCCCGGCAGATGCGCTGACAGTTCAGCGCAGTTTCCACATTCTGCGGATAGGGCATGCCGTGAGAAATGATCGTGCTCTCCATTGCAACGATCGGAAGACCTTTTTGGATTGCTTCTTCCACTTCCGGAGATAAAACCACAAGTTGATTCTTTTTCATAGGGCTCCTTTTTTCATCATTTTATATATTTTTTCGGGTATCTTCACATTTTCTGTCTTGTATTATAACACAGATGTGATAAAATAGATACACAAATTTATCGGATCAGAAAGAAGGGAAACAGACATGAAACGTGCTGCAGGAATTCTGATGCACATCACCTCGCTGCCGAGCCGGTTCGGCGTCGGTACGCTTGGAAAAGAAGCGTATGCTTTCGTTGATTTTCTGAAAGCTTCCGGACAAACCTATTGGCAGATGTTGCCCGTCAATCCGACAGGGTATGCGGATTCACCTTATCAAAGCAGTTCCACCTATGCGGGCAATCCGTACCTGGTTGATCTGGACAAGCTGATCGAAGAAGGTCTCCTGACCGAAGAAGAATGCGATCTGGATTGGGGCAGCGATCCGACGCGCGTTGATTACGGCAAGCTCTGGGAGAATCGATTCACCGTTCTGCGCAAAGCATTCTCCCGTTTTGACCGGTCGGAAATGGCGGACTTTGTTCGTGAAAGCGCCTGGTGGCTTGATACATACGCATTGTTCTGCGCCGTGAAGTCGCATTTCAACAATGCTGCATGGTATGCCTGGCCCGATCCCGATATCCGTGATCGCAACCCGGAAGCCATTGCAAAATACACCGAACTGCTGAAAGACGAAGTGGATTTCCAATGCTTTATTCAATATGAATTTGATAAGCAATGGAAACCGCTGCATGACTATGCCGGCAAAAACGATGTCAAGCTGATCGGTGATATCCCGATCTATGTTCCGCATGACAGCGCGGACGTCTGGGCGGATCCGGATCTGTTCCTGATGGATGAGCGTCACAATCCGTCGCTCGTTGCCGGTGTGCCGCCGGATTACTTCTCCGAACTCGGTCAGCTTTGGGGCAATCCGATCTATGACTGGGCAAAGCACGAAGCCGACGGGTTCCGGTGGTGGCGCCGCCGCGTAAAAGCTGTCGCCGATCGGTTCGACGTGATCCGAATCGACCATTTCCGCGGTCTGGAAAGTTACTGGGGCGTTCCCTTCGGCGCAGCCGATGCACGTCCCGGCGCATGGTATCCCGGTCCCGGCATGAAACTTGTCCGTGCAATCAAGGACGAATGTCCCGGTCTCCCGATCATTGCCGAGGATCTCGGCTATCTGACGCCGGAAGTCAAAAAGCTGCTGTCCGATTCCGGTTTCCCCGGCATGCGTGTCATGCAGTTCGGCTTTGATCCGTGCGGTAATTCCCGCGAGCTTCCGCACAATTATCCCGTACACTGCATTGCCTATACCGGCACGCACGACAATACCCCGATTATGGGCTGGGTTGAAACCGCTCCTGCGGAATGCGTTGCATTTGCGGTGGACTATCTCGGGCTCAACGAGCGTGAAGGCATGCCCTTCGGATTTGCGCGCGGCGTTCTGAATTCCGTCGCGGAGCTTGCAATTCTGCAGATGCAGGATTATCTCGGATTGGGCGACGATTGCCGCATGAACAATCCGAGTTCGACCGGCTGCTGGACCTGGCGTTCGGAAAAGAAAGATTTCACGCCGGAGCTTGCCGCACGTATTCTCTATTATGCACGCATGTCCGCACGAATCTGAACTGCACACAAACAAACCGGGTCTCCTCGGAGATCCGGTTTTTTCTTATTCCGTTTTTCGTTTGAGAAAGACAGCGTTTGCGGCGCATCCGATCGCAAAGCAAAGCAGCAGATCGGCAAACAGATTCCATGTCAGGCGGAAGGATCCGAGATAAACAGACATCAGCGCCGCCGAAAGCAGCAGACAGATGTCCGCGGCGATCCCGCCGAAGAACCACGGCGCACGTTCCTTCCCCAATCCGATCACAATCCCCGCTGCAAGTGAGGATAAAATCTTGATCACGATATTCCCGATCGGGATTGCGGATTCCGATACCCATCCGAGAAAGACCGTCACCGTCAGGATCAGCACCGAAACAATCAGAACCGCGACTCCCGAGGCTGTACCGCGCAGCAGAGGCTTCCATGCGGTTTTGTTCCGTTTTTTATGTTTATACAAGGTTTGCACCCCCTTTTGCTGCATTCTATGCAGCTTTCGGAGGTATGATTACGCCGAATCCGCTCCTACGGCAGAAGCCCGTCCCGTTCCATCTGCACAACCGCATCGTAGTCGAAGGGCGTCCTGGTCATTTCCGGATATTTGCTCTGATCAAACTGCCAATACTTGTTATAGCATGCGCATGTTTCTTTGGTCCACATGAAGCAATCCACGCGATGCCTCGGTGTTTTTGTCGGATCGAGAATGTACCAGCCCGTTCCGAGATTTACCATCACCCAGTAGTGCCTGGTATGCCAGGAACTTGACTTGACGCGCTGCACCGACAGATAATGAATGTCCGTTTCGTCCAGAAGCGCGCGGGTCAGCGCATAGATATTATAGCAATCGCCCTTTCCCTTCATATATCCGTCATAAGCTGCTTTCTGCCAATCGGTATAATTGTTATTCGATCCGTTCGTGTAAACAATTCGTCCCTGAACATAATCAAAGATGGCCTTGAGTTTTTCCGCATCAACCATGTCCGGCGTCGTGATCTCCTCCATGATTTGCTTCGTTACGGCATGCAGCTCTTCTTCGCTGACCGATCGTTTGATCAGCTTGAAACTGCAGGTCACCTTTGCCTTGTTGCCGCTTTCATCCACCGCGCGATAGATAACACGATAGGTTCCGGGTTTCTGCGTGTTGACGTTGGATTCTACCGTCACCTCTACCGTCCCGTCAACATCATCCACCGCATACACGTCGCCAAGATAAGAAATCGTCTCACCCACATAACAAGTACGGTTAAGCGCACCGTAGATGTGCGGCGATTTCCTGTCCGACTTCAGATAGATCGTGCGGGATGCAACCGTCTCGTTTCCCGCCGCGTCCTTTGCCGTTACGGTATAGGTCTGACGCCCTGATTTTCTGAAATTCGGTTCTTTCACATAGGACATGGTTACCGGCGTGACATCATCCGATTCAAACAGATCCTCCGGGCGGTAATCATGGCAGGTGTAAAACGACTTTCCGTTCAGTTTTTTCTCCGTCAGCACGGGCGGCGTCGTGTCTGCAACCGAAACAGCCATCGTTTCCGGAATCCCGTCGATCGTTACGTTGACCGCATAGGTCCCGGGCTTGTCCGGTACAAAGTGCTCAACCGTAAAGCTCTGCTTATCGGCATTGTCAAAGTCTTCCGGCGTCAATGCGGTTTTTCTCGCTTCGACGGGTTTCGCCCTGATGCCCGAAATCAGCAGACGGCTTTCGACGTCGACGGAATTGTTTCCTTCATCCGTGAGCCGGACGACGACCGGCTGAACCGTTCTCAACGTATAATCCGGTTCCGTCACAAAGGTGTACGCAACGTCGGTCTCATCCTGCGTTCGTGTAACGAATGCATCCGGCCCGGCGGTTTCTCCCGGCAAAAGCAGCAGAAGCGTTTCCTCCGCCGCAGGGGCAACCGTATCGGCGACGACCAAACCGGTCTGCGAAACAACGCCGTTCCTGATCCGAAAAGCGATCGGATACGTTCCGACATGGTGCATGATCGACGGATCGATCGGCTCCGTCGGTTCCCCATCTACGCCTGGAAGCAGAAACCGATCCGGTGACGGCAAATCGGTTCCCGCTTCAACGGTCAGAGATTCGACCGTAGCGCGTACGGAAACCGGCACGTCAACCGTATTCTGATTCCCGGTTTTATCTGTCAGAACGATTCGGATCGTGTCTTTCCATTCCGTATCAAAGTCCGGAACGGTTTCATAGGAAACGCGAACGATATCTGCGTCCTTGATCTTTGAAACGAATGCATCCGGCTGCGGATGTGTACCGAGCGGTACGGTTTGCGGATTCGGCTCGGCTGTCGGCGCAGTCGTGTCGACAACACGTATCAGAACAGGCGTCGTTACCCCGCCGATACGAAGATTCCGGAAATGCCATCCCGTCGGGAGTTTCTCCGGGACCGGATCGAAAACCGCGCTGCGCTGTGTGAAATCTTTCGCATCGTATTTTTCGCCGAGCTCATACCTCACAATCGGTCTGACGCCGCGATAATGGATCATGATCGCGATCACGGCAACGGCAAACACACCGCACACCCAAAGGAGCGCGATGCGTTTCCGATTGTTGTGTTTCCGTTCCGATTTCACATTCATTCTGATTGCCGGACGTCGGTATGACAGAAAAAAGCCCGGAACCGGTCCGGGCTTTGATGTATCGCCGATTAATCTTTCACTTCTTCGGTCATGGTATTCTCAACACCCGCATCCTCAACCTGGGAGATCGCGCCGCGTGCAAAAACGAGCTTGACCTTATCCGGACCGACGGACAAAACAATAACGTCGTCCTTGATCGAGGAAATTGTGCCGTAGATACCGCCGATGGTGCGTACGCGGTCGCCTTGTTTCAGCGAGCTCAGCATATCTTTGACCTTTTTATCGCGCTTACGCTGCGGAATGATCATGACCACAAGCAGCACCACGACCATGGCAAGCGGAAGAAGCATCGTCATCATAGTACCGCCCTGGCCGCAGCTGCCGGAACCAGACGAAGAGCTGAGGCAACTGAGTCCGGAAGTATCCGCACAAAGAACGGATTGCAAAGCATTCAATAGCATAATTCAAATTCCTTTCCTATGTCTTTCGATATTATACGAAAAAACGCGGCTTTCGTCAATACTCGATTGTGAAATCTTTTCAACAGTACGTCTTCAGAAGATTTCGCTGAGAATCAGATCGACCAGCGCCGTAAAGCGTACCGTCGCCTTTGCCGCAGTCTCCGTAACCTCCGCATGCGACAGCGGCTGATCCAAAACGCCCGCCGCCATATTCGTAATCAGGCTGATTCCGACAACCTTCATGCCGCAATGCGCCGCGCACATCGTCTCCGGGATTGTCGACATACCGACGGCATCCGCGCCGATGATCCGCGCCATGCGGATCTCCGCAGGTGTTTCATAGCAAGGACCGGACATCATCAGATAGACGCCCTCCTGCATCGGGATCCCGCGGCGCTTGCAAAGCTCGATCATCTTTGCCCGCAGGTCCTTGTCGTATACATTGCTCTGATCCGGAAAGCGCGGACCGAATTCATCCAGATTCTTTCCGATCAGCGGATTGCTTCCGGAAAGATTGATATGATCGGTAATCAGCATCAGATCGCCCGCATGGAAATTCATGTTGACGCCGCCCGCCGCATTTGTCACCAGCAGTTTTTCCACACCGAGTTTTTTCATGGTGCGTACGCCTAGCGAAAGCATGACCTGAGGATAGCCTTCATAATAATGGAATCTTCCCTGCATGGCAATCACCGTTTTTCCGTACTTTTCGCCGATCACAAAACGGTTCTTATGTCCGACAACGCCGGAAACCGGGTATCCCTCGATGTCCGCATAGTTCACGAACCGCTTATTTTCGAGCGTTTCCGCATAATCGCCGAGTCCGCTGCCGAGAATCAAACCGATCGTCGCCTTGTCCGCGCCTTTTTCCTTTAAAAGCGCAACAGCGTTATTGATGATGTTCATGATGCCTTCCATGATCAATCCTCCCAGATATCCTTTAAGAATGATTCGCCTTCCCGCCATTGTTCACCGGTCAGGTATTCATAGATCGTCGCTCCGATGTCCGAAAACTGTTTGCGCACACCGAGATTTACTCCGTGTCTGATATGCTGTCCGCAGATCAGAAGCGGGATGTACTCGCGCGTATGATCCGTTCCCGGGAAGGTCGGATCACAGCCGTGATCCGCCGTCACCATCAAAACATCGCCTTCGCGCATGGCAAGATACATTTCGGGAAGATGCGCATCGAAGTATTCCAATGCCTTTGCATAGCCTTCCCAGTCGTTCCTGTGTCCGTAGAGCATATCCGTATCCACAAGATTCGTGAAGATGAAATCTCCCGTTCCGTCGTTCAAAAAGCGCTGTGTTGCACGAATGCCGTCCGGATTGTTCTTCGTATGATCGACGGTCGTGATGCCCCTGTGGCAGAAGATATCCTCGATTTTGCCGATGCCGACGACGTCCTTGCCTTTTTCCGCAAGCGCGTCGAGGATCGTGTCCTTGAACGGTGCAACTGCATAGTCCTTGCGGTTTTCGGTGCGCTTATAGTCACCGTTTCCGCCGAGGAACGGCCTTGCGATGACCCGGCCGACAAGATACTCGCCCGTCAGCATTTCACGCGCGATCTCACAGATGCGGTACAGTTCCGGAAGCGGAATAACCTCTTCATGCGCTGCGATCTGGAATACGCTGTCCGCACTCGTATACACGATCGGTTTTCCGGTGCGGACATGCTCGTCGCCGAGTTCCTGAATGATCTGTGTTCCGCTCGCGACTACATTTCCGAGTGTGCCGCGTCCGATGCGCTTTTCAAACGCGTCCATGAATTCCTTCGGAAAACCGTTCGGATAGGTCTTGAACGCTTCGTCCAGTGCAAGACCCGCCATCTCCCAATGTCCGCAGGTCGTATCCTTTGCGTGCGTCTGTTCCGCGCATTTGCAGTAGCTTCCGATCAGCTCCTCTTCCTCTTTCGGGATCCGGCATCCGTCGATGTGTGCCAGCCCGAGCCTGCGCATATTGGGAACGTCCAGCCGTCCGCGTTTTTCGAAAATGTTGCAGATGGTATTTGCGCCGACGTCGCCGAAATCCGCAGCGTCGGGCAGTGCGCCGATACCTGCGCTGTCAAGAACAATCAGAATAGCCCTCTTTTTCATATGAACACCTCTGTCCTCTGATTTTATATGATTTTATCACAAACGAACATTGTTCGTCAATCAGTTTAGCCAAGGATACTTCTTTCTCATATCCGCGAGCACGCGCTGATAGTGTTCTTCCCACAGCGGATCTCCGATGATCAGGCGTACCCGTTCCGCAATCAGATATACAAACTCAAGATTGGACGGCGGGTCCTTCCGGTTCTTCCCGCGCAGTCCGAGATAGGAATACAGCACGTCCGGATCCGCGCGTTCCCATGCCTGTTCGATTGCATAATGCATCGTCCGCATGATCATCGGCTTCGTCGTATGCATGCACTGTTCGATATACGGATACAGTTCCTTTTTCGTGGTAGATCTGAGCTTCGGCGGTCTGGTACGGATGAACCGTACCGCAAGAAAAATGTAGCGGTACCCCAACAGTTTCGCCGGAACACACAGCGCGTGCATGACTGCGTTAATCGTTCCGTTCAGCAATGCGTCCTGATCGTGATATACCGATCGAAGCGCGTCCTCCATCTCCTGCATTTCTTCCATTGTCATTGTTTCATTTCTCCCCTCTTGTTGCATTCTGATATGATCCGCCGCCCGGAACAGATATGCCGCATTCGATGGTGCGGCGCGGTCCGAATGCACAGTATCTCCGAACAGCTTTTCGAGTGCGTCCGGTTCCGCGAGCATCCATGCCGTATCGATCGCATGACGGATCGCATGTTCCGTCATCGGTGCGGGAACTCCCGTCGATGCTGCGAGAATCTCATACAGTGCATTCAGCGATTGCACATCCGTGAGCCGTTCCCGCATGAGAATCAGCCGTATCGCTTCCCTGAGATAATCAAAACCGCTGAGATAAACGGGAACTGCCGTTTGCTGCAGAAAATCTGAGATCCGGCATTCCGTATCATTCTCTCTCGTTTGTCCGCCCGGCATTGACTCAATCATTGAAAAGATCCGTTTCGGATCGTCCGCATCGGAAAAACAGTAAGTTATCCAAGGCGGAACCGGAAACGCATGTATCGGCTCGTGCAGCAACAAATACTGCTGATTCGGCCACAGCACGGGACGCTTCCGGATGTGCGGGTGCACAATACACGGTTCGTCTGCAATCAGTGCGTCAAACGGTTTCCGAAACAGCTGTTCCAGCATTTGCCCGGCATTCCGTACCGTCACAAGACGAACCCGTTCCGTGTTTTTTGAAACCTCCCGGAACCTGCCCGACCGGTCCGGATCACTTGTCAACAGCATCACATTCATCGATCATCCCCTCACTTCCGCATTTATTGTGGAAGAAAATTCCGGAAAAATCTATAGACGAAATGTTTCAAAACGCGGTAATTCTGTAAACAATTATCGATTTTGCAGCAAAGCGTCCGCCATCCATTCGGCATAAAGACAGTATCCGCGGGTCGGACGGCTCAGAAACACATGCGTCACGACGCCGATCAGCCGTCCGTCCTGAATCAGCGGGCTTCCGCTCATGCCCTGCACGATCCCGCCGGTTTTCTCCAGAAGCACCGGATCGTTGATCTCAATCATCATTCCGCGTGTTTCCGGCGAGGATTGCATGTCCACGCGGATGACCTTGACCGAATACGCGGTGACCGTCCCGTCTATCGTCGACAGAATATACGCGTCACCCTTGTGCGCGGCGCCGCTCGGTGCGATGGAAACCGCTCTTGCATTCGCATCATGAAACGTTCCGAGCTTTCCGCTGATTCCAAACGGTGTGTTGCGCTCCACCGTTGCGATCGAATTCTCCGGACGCACCGAAAAATCTCCGATCAGTTCCCCTGCCGTGTTCCCGTCTCCTTTTCGGATCTTTGTGATCCTTGCTTCCGTCAGAAATCCGGCTGCCGGCGATATCAGTTTCTGTGTATCGACATCCGTGACGCCGTGTCCGAGTGCTGCATAGGTACGGGTTTCCGGATCGTAGAAGGACATTGTCCCGATCCCGGACGTGCTGTCCCGTACCCATGCTCCGATTCGCTTCGTCCCGTCGTCGTCCGTCTCCGGAATCACCGTTACGGAAAAAGGCTCGCCGTCCCGCAGGCAGGACAGTACGCACCGGTCCGCTTCGGCGCACAGCGCTGAAAACTCGTCCGCATCCGCCACCTCGGTCCCGTTTACCGCGCAGATCATATCACCTTCCCGCAGTCCGGCAGATATCGCCGGGCAAACCGTTCCGCGCGCCGTCGGTATTTTCTCGAATCCGACGATCTGAACGCCTTCGGTTTTCAGGATAACGCCGATCGCCTGCCCTCCGAGGCGGACAGTATTGGGTAAAACACATGAGGAAACCGTCTTGACCGGGATCAGCCCGAAAAGCGAAATGCGGATCGATCCGTTTCCCAACCGTTCGTCGCCGCTTTCACTCGCAGGTCGTGCAGTTTCTTCGTCGATCCAAAGCGCAGGCGCACGCCACTCCTTCGCGATTTCCGCATGTTCCGGAAGATGTAAAACCCGGTAGACCTGCGGAACACAGTACCACCCGATCAAAAGTGCGGCAAGACACGTGCACAGCGCACGCAGCAATCGTTTCATTCTCTTCAACTCCTTTCCGATATCGTGTGACGATCCGGGAAAAAGCATACAAAAAAGACCTTCCGAAGAAGGTCTTTTTCATTCGTATGCTTATTCTTTTGCCGCTTTCAGCAAGCGTTTTGCGTGTTCCATCGCCGCAGTGTCGTCTTCTCCGCTGCCCATGATCCGCGCAATCTCCTTCGGTCGTTCCGACTCGGTCAGACGTCGTGTAACGCTGTGTGTCTTTTCCGCGTCGGAATACTTGTATGCAACATATTGCGTATCCGCATGCGCTGCGATCTGCGGAAGATGCGTCACGCACAGCACCTGATGCTTTCGTCCCAGGGCGCGCATTTTTTCGGCGACCGCATTTGCAACCATGCCGGAGATCCCGGTGTCGATCTCATCAAAGATCAGTGTTTCTATGCGATCCGCATCCGAAAGCGCGGCTTTCATTGCCAGCATGATGCGTGACATCTCGCCTCCGCTCGCGACCTTGACAAGCGGTTTGACCGGTTCTCCGCGGTTTGCGGACAGCAGAAATGCCGCTTCGTCGATTCCGGTCTCCGCAAGCTGTACAGGAGGAATCTTCGTAAACTGTGTCTCCATGACAGCGTGCGGCATTCCCATCTCGGACAGTTCCCTGACGGTCTCCTCCATGAGCTTTTTCGCAGCATGTCTGCGGCGTTCCGAGAGCTGCTCTGCGAGATGTCCGAATCGCTCCACCGCTTCCCGATACGTCCTTTCCAACGCATCGACCCGGTTTTCACCGTCGTTCAGAACCTGATATTCGTTCCCGATTTTCTCCCGATATGCAAGGATTTCCGAAACGGTTGCACCGTATTTACGCTTCAGGTTCTGCAAGGACGCAAGACGGCTCTCCGTTTGCTCCAGCAGCGACGGATCGAAGCGGAATGCGTCGCGGCTGTCCCGGAGTTCGTAGGCAACGTCCTCCAAAGAAAAATAGGCGTCGTCCGTACGTTCGGACAGGTTCCGGTATGTCTCGTCATATGCGCCGATCCGGTTCAAAGAATCCCTCGCATCCGTCAGCGTCGAAAGTGCGCCGCCTTCGCCGAACAGAGCATCATATGCATTGTTCAGTCCTTCGACGATTTCTTCTGCGTTGCGCATGCGAAGCCGGTCCGATTCCAGTTGTTCCTCTTCCCCCTCGACCGGAGAAACGGCGTCGATCTCCTTGATCTGGTACCGAAGCGCATCAATGCGTCGTTCGCGTTCAAGGAGTCCGTTCTTCAGAATATCGAGATCTCGCTTTGCCTGCAGCGCAGTCTGCCGCGCTTCTTCGGTTTTGGATTTGAGCCCATCCGAATCGATCTTTGCATACGCATCGATCAGTTCGAGATGCGTTTCGGGATTGAGGAGGGATTGATGCGCATGCTGTCCGTGCAGATCGACCAGAAGATCGCCGATCGCTTTCAGTTCGGTCGTGCTGACGAGCGTGCCGTTGACGCGGCACACGTTTCTGCCGCTGAGCGACAGCTCACGATACAGGACCAGTTCCTCACCGTTGTCGAGCTGCTGCTGTTTAAGATACGCAAAAGCGGGAGAATCGGGTGAAAGCAAAAAGGTCGCTTCGACAGACGCTTTCTCTGCGCCGGTGCGGATGCTTTCACGGCTTGCACGTTCGCCGAGCACAAAGCTGACCGACTCGATCAGAATCGATTTTCCGGCGCCGGTTTCACCGGTCAATACAGAAAAGCCCGCATCGAAAGCAATGTCGGACTTATCTATCAAAGCAATATTCGTAACTTGTAAACGAGTGAGCACAACGCCCTCCGTTATTTCATCATTTTCTGGAACTTCTTGATGATGTCGGAAACGTTCTTTCCTTCCCGGACGGCGACAAAGACCGTATTATCGCCCGCGATGGATCCGGCAATTTCCGGCCATTTCATGGAATCAATCGCTTCCGCGGCAACGGCCGCGCTGCCCGCCATTGTCTTGACAACAATCAGGTTTCCGGCGGAGGTGATCGACACGACACAATTGCCGAACAGGCGGATGAAGCGTTCCTGCAAGTCGGATTCCGCTTTCTCCACTGTTGCATATTTATAACGTCCTTCGCCTGTCAGCACTTTAATCAGGCGAAGTTCCTTGATATCGCGGGAGACGGTTGCCTGCGTGACATTAAACCCCTGTGCGCTCAAAAGTGCGGCAAGCTCCTCCTGTGTTTCGACATTCTCTGCAGCAATCAGCTTCAGGATCATTGCATGTCTCTTTGGTTTCATGACTCCATTACCTCAGTTCAATTCAGTTTTTCCGAGATCAACCGGAACAGATTGCGATGCCGGAACGTCATCAGCTTTACCGATTGATTCGACTTTGTGACCGTAATCCTGTCTCCGCGCGATACGGAGCGGAACCGGTCTCCGTCCGCCGCAAGGACACCCTTCGCGTCCATGACGATGGAAATGCTCGAATCCGCCGAGCAAACCACGGGACGAAAATGCAGTGTATGCGCGCAGATCGGTGTGACGATCATTGCTTCAAGTCCGTCGGCGAGGATCGGTCCTCCCGCCGACAGCGAATACCCCGTTGAGCCGATTGACGTCGAAATCACCAGACCGTCTCCGAACAAATCACCGGTTTCCTGTCCGTTGATTGCAAGAGAGATCTTCATGACGCCCGAAAACGAGTGCTTATAGACAAGCAGGTCGTTAAAGCAGCTCCTCTCGGTTTCTCCGTTCACGCATACGGACAGCATCGGACGATCTTCGATCGTATAAGCGCCTTCCGTAAGCAGTCGCAGCGCTTCCGGGAAACTGTCCTCCGTCCATTCGGTCAAAAAACCGATCCGTCCGCAATTCACACCGAACAGCGGCAGACCGTTTTTGCATGCTGCGTGCGCGGTGCGGATAAAGTTCCCGTCTCCGCCAACAGCAACGATGGCAGCGTTCCCGCCCGGAACAGGTCGGTTCGGATCAAGCACGGAGCAGGAAAAACCTGCTTCCTCGGCTGTTCTCATCAATCGACGACAAGCGGATGCAAGTGACGCTTTTCCGGCATGCACCGCAAATATAAGGTGCATAGCGCAACCTCCCACTTGTGAATATTGTACAATCATTATACAATCTAAATACGGAAATGGCAAGAAAATTATGAATAAACTTTAACTATTCTTTCCCATAGAATGGGCATTTTTCACAATTTCCGGGACAGATTCCGAGATTTTATGCAAGGATGCGTCGTTTTTGGTACTACACTTTTGCATGTATAAAAGAAACTCGATGTTCCCTTTCGGTCCCGTAATCGGGGAATAAGAGAGCCCGGAAACGCAGAATCCGATTTCATCGGCAAACGCAATCATTTCGCGGATGACGCGCTCGTGAACCGCCGCGTCGCGTACCACACCGTTTTTGCCAATTTCAGAACGACCCGCTTCAAACTGCGGTTTAATGAGCGCCACGACCTCTCCGCCGTCCTGCAGGCACGGGAACAAAGGCGGGAGAATCAGACGAAGCGATATGAAGGACACGTCGATCGAAGCGAACGTAATCGGTTCCCGGAACCAGTCCGGTACCATGAAGCGTGCGTTTGTCCGTTCCATCACCGTTACGCGCGGATCGTTTCGCAGGGACCAATCCAACTGTCCGTACCCCACGTCAATCGAATACACATGCTTTGCGCCGTTTTTCAGCATGACGTCCGTAAACCCGCCGGTCGACGCTCCGATATCCGCGCATACGCGTCCATCAAGATCAATCGGGAATGTCTTTACCGCTTTGTCGAGCTTCAGCCCGCCGCGGCTGACAAACGGAATCGCGTCTTCGATCACGGTGATTTCAGCGTCGGACGGAATTTCCTGGCCCGCTTTTTCCGCTTTCATCCCGTTCACACGGACTTCGCCCGCGAGAATCAATGCGCGTGCTTTTTCGCGTGAAGGACAGAGTCCCCTCTGAACCATTTCGATATCCAGACGTACCTTTGTCATGCTTCCTCCATGAGCTCCTTCAGAATCTTTGTTACGTGTTCCTCCGTGAATCCGTACCGCTCACGCTGTCTGATGACGGACGCCTGCGGGATTGCCTCAGTCGGTATCGCCACGGAACGCAAGCGGCACGGGTTTGCCGCAAGCGCGATCTTTTCTCCGAGCGAAACGGTATTCTCTTCCATGACCAGAAGCCTTGTGTTGTTTTCGCGAAAGAAGTTGATAATCTCCTCATCCATCGGCTGGAGGAACCGTGCATTCACAAGACCGGTTCCGTTCTTTTTTGCAATCCATCTGGCAAGCGGAAGAAGCGTTCCGTGCGCAACGATCACGGTTTCACGAAGCGGCTCGACGATCTCCCACTCTCCGAAATACAGTTTCGTTTTTATGGGAATGTCCGGGAGCGATCCGCGCGGATAACGCACGACCGCCGGTTCTTTACGCGAAACAGCCATTTCAAGCATGGCAGAAAGCTCGCTCTGCGACGACGGCGAATACACCGCAAGATTCGGCATTGCGGAAAGGAACGCCGGATCGTAAACGCCCTGATGCGTTTCTCCGTCCGCCCCGACCAGCCCCGCACGGTCGACCGCCATCACGACCGGAAGATTCTGCAGGCATACGTCATGCAGAACGGAATCGAATGCACGCTGCAGGAACGAAGAATACACCGCTACAACAGGCCGCATACCGCCGCGCGCAAGCCCCGCCGCCATGGTGACGGCATGCGCTTCGGCGATCCCGACATCAAAGAATCGGTCGGGATAAGCCTTTGCGAACTCCGTCAGCCCGGTTCCGCTCGGCATAGCTGCGGTGATCGCGATCAGCTTGTCGTTCTCCTTTGCAAGGCGCAGCATGGTTTCGCCGAAGATTTCGGAGCAGGTTTTCTGCCGTTCCGAATTGACCTTTCCGGTCATGATTTCAAACGGAGCAATGCCGTGGAACTTCTCCGGATTCTCAACGGCAAACGGATACCCCTTGCCTTTTGTCGTAATCGCATGGAGGATCATCGGCTTGTTCAGTTCCCTGCATCGGCGGAGGTATTTCACGATCTTCCGAACGTCGTGTCCGTCGATTGGTCCGAGATACAGGATCCCGAATTCCTCAAACGGCAGATTCGGCGCAAGAAACCGCTTTGCACGGTTTTTGAAATGCTCCATGTGCCGGCTGAGATACTGCCCGAAGCTGCTGGTTTCCAGAATACCGGCCAGCCAGCGCTTGAACGCATTATAGTTGCGATTGGTTCGCATCGACGTCAGAGAATTCTTGAGACCGCCGACGTTCTTTGAGATCGACATCTGATTGTCGTTCAGAATGATCAAAAGCGGCAGCTTGTCCTGTCCCGCATCGTTAAGCGCTTCAAAGGACAGTCCGCCGGTCATCGCACCGTCGCCGACCAAAGCGACCGCCATATGCTTATCGCCCTTCAGCCGCATTGCGCGCGCCATGCCGAGCGCCGCGGAAATCGAGGTGCTTGCATGCCCGGTATTGAAAACATCGTGTTCGCTTTCGCTGGATTTCGGGAAACCGGAGATGCCGTTCTCCTGACGCAGCGTCGAAAAAGCGTCTTTCCTGCCCGTCAGGATCTTATGCACATAGGACTGGTGTCCCACATCAAAGATGAGCTTGTCCTCCGGACTGTCAAACACATAATGCATCGCTACGATCAGCTCGACCGCGCCGAGGCTCGATGCAAGATGTCCGCCAGTTCTGGAAACGTTTTCGACCAAAAAAGCGCGCAGTTCATCGCAAAGCGCGGGAAGCTGTTTTTCATCCAGCGCTTTCAGATCCTTGATCCCGTTGATGGTATCCAAAATCGAATCATTCATATCAATATGTTCGACTCCGCAATGCCGATATCAGCGTACGAAGCGCATCCGCCGCCTCGCCGGAATACGGCGAAAGAATCGCTTCCGCGCGGCAATATGCCTCTTCGATATACGCCTTTGTCGTCTCTCTTCCGTAGAAGGTCACAAAGGTCAGCTTGGCTTCCGCCCGATCCTTTTCTTCGTCCAGCAAATCGTCAGTCATCTGGAACAGCAGACCGAGCGTATCGCCGAAAACATGCATCATTTCCGCCTTGGACGGATCGGACAGATATGCGCCCGCAACGCATGCCGCACGGAACAATGCGCCGGTTTTATTGAGATGGATCCGTTCCAGCGCCTCCGCGCTGCGTTCGGTCAGATTCAGGTCATCGCTTTGTCCGCTCACCATGGCGTACGCGCCTTCCAGAATCGCGCGTTTGGCTTCATCGAATCCGTTCTGAGACGCAAGGACAAGCGCTGCCTTCGTCAGCAATCCGTCCCCCGCAAGGACGGCGTTGCCCTCTCCGAACTTCACATGACTGCACGGCTTTCCGCGACGGATCACATCGTTATCCATTGCCGGCAGATCGTCGTGGATCAGCGAATAGCAATGGATCATCTCGAGTGCGCAGGCAAACGGCATGGCGTCCGCCTCCCTGCCTCCGAGCATGGAGCAGATCAGGAGCAGCAGGCGGGGCCGCACTCGCTTGCCGCCGTCCAGAAGGCTGTATCGCATGCTTTCGTTCAACAGCGCTGCGGAATCGTCCGCATCCATAAACGTCTGCAGCGCTTTTTCAATGCGTTCCGTTTCCTGCATCAGGCGTTCTCCTTGTCTGTTGCGTTCAACCGCTTTTCATATGCGTCGAGCATATCCGCGCAGTCCTTATACAGCGCTTCGCCCTCCTCATACATACGAATCATCTCTTCGAGCGGCGCGTTCCCGCTTTCGAGCTTGGCGACGATTTCTTCCAACTGCTTCTGTTTTTCTTCAAAAGTCTGTTCGCTCATAGTGTTTCCTTTCCGGTAATCCTTGCAAATGCCGCTCCGTCCCTGAAGCAGATCGAAACCGCATCACCCGGTCCTGTTTCCTGCGCAGATGAAATGATATGTCCGCTGTCATTCTGAATCAGTGCAAATCCGCGATCCAGCGTCCTTTGCGGGCTGTAAGCCCGCAGCCTCGCCGTTTCCCGTTCAAGCTGATTGCGCTTTATGTCGATACGGCTGCGGCAATGCTGCAGGAGCTTTTCATGTACATCATCCAAAGCCATTCTGTTTTGTTCCGCGGCGCGGTGCATCCGCAGACGCACAGCTTCTCCCCAAAGGAGGCTGATCCGGTCTCTTTTGGCACGAACGCCGTTTATCAGCGCGTTGTTCAGCCGGTTCTCAAGCGAACGCAGCGTCGATACGAGCATATTGCGTTCCGGTACCGCAAGCTCCGCAGCGGCGGAAGGCGTGGGCGCGCGCAGGTCCGCCGTAAAATCGCTGATGGAAAAATCGGTCTCATGCCCGACCGCCGAGATCACGGGAATCGAACAGCGGTGGATCGCTTCGACGACTTCAGGTTCGTTGAACGCCCAGAGGTCCTCCATGCTTCCGCCGCCGCGTCCGACGATCAGTACGTCACATCGCTTTTCCGCGTCGGCGCGATCAATCGCATCGGCGATTTCTCTTGCGGCGCCGGGTCCCTGTACCGCCGTCGGATAAAACACGATCGGCATGGACGGAAAGCGCCGTTCCGTTACCTGGTATACGTCATGCTGCACGGAACCGCCCGCGCTTGTGATGAGTCCGATCGCCTTCGGAAGCAGCGGAATCGGTTTTTTGACGGATGCGTCGAACCATCCGAGCCGTTCCAGTTTTTCTTTGTATGCTGCAAACGCCGCATACAGCGAACCCGCCCCCTGCAGTACAAGACCGCTCGCCACCAGTTGAAACCGACCGTCTCGCGGATACAGCGACGCTTTTCCGGCAAGCCGCACATGCTGTCCGTCCTTCGGAAGGAACCGAAGTCCCGCGACGTTCTGTCGGAACATCACGCAGTTCACCGACGAAAGCTCGTCTTTCAGCATGAAATACAGATGCCCGGACGGATGACGCTTGACGCCTTCAAGCTCGCCTTCCACCGCAAGTGATTTCAGATTCGGATCGACGCCGAGCAGAATATCAATATACTCGTTGAGCTCGTGCACCGAAAATACCGGTTTTAACGATTCCATGCTTCGCTCCGATCTGCGCCGAGAAGCGCGACGCCGACAGCATTGTCCTTTGACAGCTCCGGTCTGCCGAAATACAGTTTGCCCCGAAAGCGTGTTTTCAGAAGCGTTTTGAGAAGCTGCGACGACGCTACGCCGCCGCAGATAAGAAACGGCAGTTCACCGTGGATCGCAGCTGCATTTGCAAACATTTTTGACAGCGTCCTCGCAAGGCAATCATACACGCCGTACGCAAGCTCCGCGTCCGGAACGGTATGCAGCAGTCTCTGCGCCGCGGACTCTGCGCCGGAGAACGAACAGCTCGTCCCTTTTACGGAAGATGGCAGCTTGACACCCCTATGTTCAGCCTGAACGGCAAGCGTCTCGAGATGTCTTCCCGCCGGGAACGGCAGCGAAAGCGCGACCCCGACGCGATCTACAAACTGCCCGGCATGAAGGTCGGTTGAACATCCGACCGGCTCAATCCGGTACGGCGCGTCCCGATGCGGCTCGACAAGAAGCAGATCCGTCGTTCCTCCGCTGATGTGGACCGCAAAAAACCGGTTTCGTTCCAAAAGATCTTCGTTTCCGTACAGCGCCGCGCGGATATGTCCGCTCTGATGATCCGTGCGGATCAGCGGCACGTCCAATGCTGCGGTAAGTGTTTCCGCCTGCTTAAGTCCCGCCAAAAAAACCGGCATGTAACTGTTCTCCTGTGAGGTCGGAGACGCGCTGACGGCGATGCCCGCGATCGCATTCCGGTCAATTCGGGAAAACAGTTCGCAAAGCAGCGGCGATAGCTGCTTCACGTGCTGAAACAGGCCTTCGGATTGCCTGAGTCCGCGATCTCCAAAAGCTACGGAAAGCATCGTCCCCTTTGAAAAGACGATGCTCTTTCCATCTGTACATGCGACCGAGGTGGTATAACAGCTCGTATCGATTCCGAGATACAAAGGTTCGTGCATGCTCAATGCACCTTTGCCACGGCGCCGAGCACACCGTTGATGAATCCTGCGGATTTTTCTCCCCCGAATTCCTTTCCGAGTTCAACCGCTTCGTTCACGGTTGCGCCGACGGGAATTCCCTTCTCATACAGCAGTTCATATACCGCAAGGCGCAGAATCGAAAGATCGACCTTTGCAATCCGTCCGATCGACCAGTCCTTTGCATGCGCCGAAATTTCCTCGTCGATCTCCGCAAGGTGCGCATGAACGCCCTCATACAGGCGATCGGAAAACAATGCATCCTCGTCCGAAAGCATCTCACGTTCGGATTGCTCGATGGCATCTTCCATGGTTTCCATGCCGCCGACCGTCTCCGCATAGAGGCGTTTCATGGCAATTTCTCTCGATAACGTATGGCTCATGCGCGTTTCCCTCTGAACAGATTGCGGAAAAAGTCCTTGACCGCTTCCAGTCCGCCGCGGTCGATCATGCGGCCGAAGAAGATCGCAATCACGACCAGAATGCCTGCGAGCAGCGTCCACCAACCGATCAGATAGATCAGCAGGACAATGATCAGAGCAAGGATGCTCAGCATCACCGCCCATTTATGGTTTTGGAAAAACTCTTTCATTTTTTCACCAACCTCCGTTTCATTACGCTCTTCCCGATGAAGGTTCCGCCTGGTCGACCGACACGTCGACGGTTCCGATGGCTTTGCCGCACTGTTCCGAAACAGCCTGCGCGATTTCATTCTGCAGCGCATGCGTCAGTTCCAGCAGCGACGCCGTCGGCGATGTGACCGCGCGTACTTCGATCCTGACGCTGTTTCCGACCGCGCAGACCTTTGTTTTGCAGGAAAGCACATCGGATCTCTTTTTCGCCGTACGCTCCGCAATCTGAGAAAGCGTCGCAAACGACACGGCGGTTTCTCCGAGTTCGTTTTTTTCGAGCACCGCGAATGTTTTGCGGTTGAAATGCGCTCCGATCAATCCGTACATGATAACAACAGCGACCGCGATCAATACAAACGCGGCAAGAACCAGAATCAGCACCGCAGGCATCTGCCGTACCGATGCGATCAGTTCCTGCATACGCTCCGTCGATATCGGCCAGCCGATCGCGATCAAAAGCAGGCATACGCCGAATACTGCCGTCAGAAAAGCAAGAACCCCGGACAGGATCCCGACCAAACGCTTCATGAAAAATACCTCTTACCCATGCTTGTCCGCAAGTGTCCGTCGAAGCATGCGCTTCGACGAATCAATCACTTTACGCGATTTTCGGGCTTCGGGGGTTCGGCGGGAACTTCTTTCGCAAAAACGATCGAATTGACGGTGATATTGACCTGCACGACCTTCAGTCCTGTCATGGTTTCGATAGCGTTCTTGACTGCGTTCTGTACGTTGCGGCAGACTTCCTGGATCCGGAAACCGTAGCGGACAATTATGGTCATATCGACTGCGCATTCAACGGAGCCGACTTCGACCTTGATGCCTTTTGTATAGTTCTTTTTGCCGAGCTTTTCGCCGATTCCTTCAAACGCGGAGCCGCTCATGCCGTAAACGCCTTCTACTTCGGAAGCGGCAAGCGTCGCAATCGTTGCAACGACATCTTCCGCAAAAACAATCTTACCGCTGTTCTCGTCGGATTCGATGGTAATATCCTTATATTCGCTCATATAAACCCTCCTGTTTACAATGGTTTACTATATACGGAATCAGTATACCATCAAAGCTCCAAAAAGTAAACCCATGAAAACGATTTCATCCTACAGCGTCGTACTGATCTTTACATTTTCCGCATTCTTCCCCGTCTCCCGAAGCACGATATCCAGGATCTGCGCGACCTGTTCGTCGTTCAGTTTATCGGCGCCGACCACAACATTGATGCTGCCCTGATGTATCGAGACGATCACGTCCGAAAAGCCTTTTGCACGAACAAGGTTTTCAACTGTCAGCTCTGTTTCCATTGCATTGACGAGTTCAAGCTTCTGTTTTTGCGCGTCCGAGAGCGTCTCCGTGTCCGCACCTTGCGAAACAATCGCGTCCAGATACGCGAGTTCCTGTGTGCGGACGCTGTCCCGTTCTTCGCGGTATGCTGCAAAAAAGTTCGCATCGGACTGCTTTGTTTGCGCGGAAACCTGCGTAACTGCGGAGGTCTCGCGTGACGACGATTCCTTTGCATCGTCCCTGCTCCGGTTTACAAGGATATTTGTTGCCACTGCCGCCGCAAGCAGCAGGCAAAGCCCTGCCGCCGTCAATACACGTTTGTTCAGCCACTTTCCGCAGCGTCGAATGAATTCTTTCATCGTTTTCCTCCTGTGATGTTTTTATGATCCTTCGTAGGACATTTCAAAGACTTCGATCCGTTCGATCGGGATGCCCGTCGCCGCATGCACCGCCGCCTGCAGTTTTTGCCGGACCGAGAAATCCGACGCGCCTTCCGCAACGACGATCACGCCCCGCACCACCGGTTCCTTTTCATACAGCACGATCGGCGCATGTCCGCCTTCCGTTTCCACGGTTGCGGGTTCCGTGACCTCGCGGATCGTGCGCGACGCCTCGCTTCCGGACGCGCCGTTCGTGTTTCGCGTGTCTTCGTCGGTCTGCCTGACCGTCGCCGTTACGATCTCCCCGTTCGTTTCGTATGTTATCAGTACGTCAACCCTTCCTGCGCCCCGGATCTTCGACAGTACGTCGGTAAGGCGCTGTTCCAGCGAATCCTTGCCGGAACTGTTCGTCGCTTTGGATTCCGTCTTTTCGGCGGATCCCTGTTTTCTTTCTCCGCAATGCGGATCGCCGCCGATTACGCAGAAGAGAACGGCGATCAATCCGAGCACCGCATACAGCGCATAAACGAGCCCCGGGTTCTTTTTGACCTGCGTTTTTAGGCGGGTCAGCACCGTTTCACCGTCCTTCTTCTGCATTATAGTATCTCCCTTAAAAGATTATGCCTGCGATCTCTGTCGCGAGCAATTCCAAAAAAGCGATCCCGATCGCCGTTTTTGCGGCTTTGCGAATCTCCGTATGCGGGAGAAGCGCTTCTGCCAGCGCCGCAATCGTTCCTCCTGCGGCAAGCGTAACCGCAATCCGTATCCATTCTTTCATACGTACGATCCGATTCCGAAAACCGGCGCAATCATCATCAACGTCATTCCGATCGCCGCGAGTTCCGACAGGATCAGGATATGAAGCAGATCCCCTGCCGCCCGCAGCAGTTCCGCATACGGCTTCCCGGTCAGTGATTCCGAAAGAAGCGCGGATACCCGCAGTGCGTTACGCGTCATCCAAACGGAAATTACCGGTTTCAGCGCAATTGATACCACAAGAATGCAGCCCGTGATTCCGAGCGCGTTCTTGACGAGAAGCAGGCATTGGAAGGCGATGTCGACCGATTCGGAAAGGAGCGAACCGACCGACGGGATGCTTCCCGCCGCAAATCGTGTCGTTCTCATCAATAGACCGTCCGCGCTTCCTGCGGTAACGGATCGCACCGCCGTCACGATCAAAAACAGCGAACAGATCGAGCCGAGAATCCATTTTGCCGCACGGTGCAGCAGCTTTCCGATCGGTGCAATTCTCTCCGTTCCCATATCGACGATCGAAAGAACGCCGCCGGCCGCCGCAAGCGGAATCACGCAGGCGGTGATCAACCGGAGTGCGGTATCCGCAATAAGAGAACGCGTTGCGGACAGCAAAAGCGCGGTATTCTCCATTCCGGCGATGGTAAGAAACCCTATGATCGGCGGCAAAAGCAGTTCTCCTGTCTGTGAAACGGTATTGATTGCCGTCAATGCCGAACGTATTTCCGTAAAAACAAGACCGATAACCGTACACGAAACGCAGATCCGAAAAGCAATCCGTGTCGTTTCTCCGACCGACTGTGCTTCCGAAAGGCTTTGTGCAAGTGTTCCGATCATTGCAAGTCCGAGCAGCATCATAATCTTTACCGCCGCGGTTCTGGCAGAGGGAAGCAATCGGGCTTTGAGCATGTCAAGCGTCAATCCGGATGCGAACGTGTGTTCCGTCATACACAATTCATATACGTATTCCGACGGAAGCGATGTCCATTCCCCATTCTCTTTACGAAACCAATCGTCCCATTCCGAGAGATCAACTGTTTCGAGCAGCGCCTCGATTCCTTCCCTTGTTTCCTCCTGATCCGGAAGCATTGCCGGAAGAAGCAGGATCAATCCGAGAATCAACAGTCTCCTCAAGGCGACGCCTCCCGGATCAATGATGCTCCGAGTGCAAGAAGCGCTGCCGCAGAGGGAAGCGTACACGACAGGATCAGAACCTTTCCGCAGATCAGCAATCCCCCTGCGATCGTTTGCTGTCCGGCATCTCTCGCGACATTTACGCCGAACTCGGTCAGATACGCAATGCCGAGAATTTTGACAACGGTTGCGAGCACTGCGATCGGAACGCTGTACGTTTCGCAGATGCGCTGCATCGTTTCCCTGATCCCCGTGAGCTGCGACAGCGCTCCGAGCAGCAGGATCGCGCCGGAAGCGCAGCCGATCAGAACCGCATATTCCGGCCGCACAGTCCGCATCAAAAGCGCGGTAACGGATCCGATCAGCGCAATCAGCATTAGCTTTTCCATTTCAGTTTCAGTACAGAGAAAATGTCCTTTGGACCGTTTCAAGAAGCGACGCGATCATCGAGACGACCAGCATCATGGCAAGGATCAAGCCCGCGATGGCTGCGACCGTAGCCAGCTCCTCTCTGCCGTTCTGCCGAAGCATCTGTACAATCACCGTCACCAGTATTCCGATTCCTGCAATTTTGAATAACAAACTGACGTCCATACCGCACCTACAGCAATAGAATAACGATCCCCGCGCCGATCAGCGCTCCGGTAACACGGATCGCTTTTGCCTGTTTCGCATTGTCCTCCGCTTCATCTTCCGCTCGGTTCAGCGCGGCGGCAAGTGCATTCACCCGCTTCGGAAGATCCGCGCGTCCCGACGCCGACAAGCCGGAAAGGAACAGCAGCATTCCGTCCCCTTCCGCACTTCCCTTTCGAAACGCAGCTGCCGCACACGCCGCCGCGTTCTCTTCCGTTTCCCCGCCGGACAATGCGTCAAGATACCGGTCGAGCGAACCGGAAAAACGGATCCCGTACTTCGACGTGATTTCCGCAAGCGATCCGCAACCGGAAGCGATCCGCTCCGAAAACATCTGAAGATCCCTTTGGAGCAGTTTCACCGTATGCATCCGTTCCGTCTTCTTTGCGGCGATGCGGATCCCGAACAGGCAGCACAAGCCGAACAACATCGCAAGTCCGACGGTTTTCATGCGCCTGCAGCATCGACGCGGTTTCCGTCGGCGTCATAGATCGCTTTACACTTTCCGACGTCTTCGAGCAGTACGATACGCTGAAAAACGCGTTCGCGCATGAGCGTCCGGAGCGAGCAGCGCATGCGCATATCGGATACGGATCCTCCGTGTGCCGTTGCAAGAACGGTTACGCCCTTTCCCCTTGCTTCAAGCAGCGCTTCCGCATCCGCTGCATCGTTCAGTTCATCCATCGCGAGGATCTCGGGCGCCAGCGTTGAAACGATCCTGGTCATTGCGTCCGCCTTTCTGATGCCGGAGATTACATCCGTACGCATACCCAGGTCAAACGGAATCGATCCGTTGGCATCGCCGCTCAGCTCGAAGCGTTCATCCGCAGTGCCGACGCGGGACGGTCTGACGCCGTATAATCCGTTTGCGTTGATCCGGATCAGATCTCGCAAAAGCGTCGTTTTCCCGCATCCCGGCGGCGAAACGAGCAGTGTGGACAGAAATGTACCGTCGTTCATAAGATACGGCAGAAGCGGTTTTGCGCAGTCTCTGACCTCACGCACGATACGAATACATATGCCGGAGACCGTTGAAAATCCGAGCACATTGCCTTCCGAGCGGATCATCCGTCCGGACAGTCCGACTCTGCAGCCGCAAACAGTTATGAATCCGTCCCTGCGCTCGTTTTCCCATGCATACGCCGAATACTCCATCAGTTTTGACGTCAGGCGGTTCAGCTCCTCACCCGAGATCATCGGCGTACCGTTGTTTCCGAACACGATGCGATCCGCTCCGTCAAAGACCAGTTCCATCGGCGCGTCTCTGCGCAGCCTGATCTCCAGCAGCGGCGCATCTTCCTCGATGCGCTCCAGCACTTCGGAAACGCGCTTCGGAAGCAGTTCCGTCCATTGTTTTTTCCAGTGTTCCATGCTCGTCCCTCCCTGCAATACCCTATGCATGGATGGCTGCAGATATGAAAAACGCCGCCCGGCGAGATCCGTCGAACGGCGTTGATGTTTTTGATTCAGAGGAGCTTCCGGAACGCAAGCCCTGTGGTATGCGGGAAATCCGGCGAGGCTTTGGCAGCGGCTGCCCGGATCAGGTTTTCCGCTTCCTGTTTGGTTTCGATCGTCAGGTAAATCGCTTCCAAATCAAGCGGCGGAAGCTGTTTGTCGCAGATATACAGCGGAACGCTGTTCAGCAGCGTGGAATAGCGCTGCTCCCGGCAGGCGATCGGGAACCTTGCCGATCTCCGGTCGGTCAAAACCGGACGTCCGCTGCATGCGCCGCAGCCTTTGTCGGTCCGCGCCGGACAGGATCTGAGCTGCATCAGCGGAAGCCTGCCGGCGGTCAGCATGCCGAGCGGGATCATGCTCAAAAGATCTCTCGTTTTCGCGGCGGACAGTTCGAATGAAACGAACTGCGCGCAAACGCCCATCTTGCGGTACGTCTCGACGGCATCGCTGTTGGTCACGTTCAGACCGTATCCGCCGACCGGCGTCAGTCCGGCGTCTTTTGCTATACGGATCGCACCGATGTTATCGCAAAGTGCAAACCGCAATCCGCATTCTTTGAGCCGCTTCAGCGTTTCTGCAGTCCGCGGCTCTTCGTCTGGGTAGATCAGAACCGGGATTTCGCCCGCCGCGCGATCCGAAATGCATTCCGGATGCTGCAGAAGAACGTCGACCGGAAGGCTGTAATATGCGATCTGCGGATCTTGGAAGAACTGCTCGAACGAAGCGAACCGAACGCACAGTTTTGTCTTTCCGTTTCGGCGGGAACCGGGCAAAGACAGATCGGGTTTTTGAATCGTCCGCTTTGGGAGCGCGGCGCGCGCATCGTACAGCGCTTCCAGACCGCTTCTGCGAAGCGCGTTCAATGCAGATGACGGCAGCATCAGTCCGTCCTCCAGATCGCAGGTTACGGATTCGACCGCAAACGGCGTGCCGCCTGTTTTCCGAAGGCTCTTTTGCACGGACTCCGCGCGAAGCGCCGTACGCTGCGCGATTTCCGGAACCTCGCCCGAAACGGAAACGGTAAGTTTGCCGTCATCGACCGTCAGCGTTGCCGGTGTGCCGGAAGCGACACGGATCCGCATCGCAACCGGAACGTCATTTCTCGGTCCGCGATACAGTTCCCGAATTCCGGAAAGAACCGATTGCGAACGTTTGGCGTCCTCCTGCGTCCGAACGCCGAACATGGTGTGATTGCGCCTGCCTGTGTAATATCCCTCCGTGAATCCTCCGCGTGAAAACACATCGCGCAGAACCTGTTCGGAGTACGGTTCTCCGTCTCTGACGCGGCGAACGGCATCGACCGCTGCGGCGACGTATTCCGGAGCTTTCAGCCGTCCTTCGATCTTCAGAGACGCAACGCCGATCTCGCGATAGGTATCATAGTGCGCGATATGCGACATGTCCTTGAGCGAAAGCGCATATTCCGCACCGTTGCAGACGAACGGAAGCCGGCAGGGCTGCGCGCACATGCCGCGATTACCGCTGCGTTCACCCAGCATTGCGGACAGGTAGCAAATCCCGGATGCGCTCATACAAAGCGCTCCGTGGACAAAGCATTCCAGTTCGGCATGCGTCTGTTCCTTGATTCTTCCGATCTCCTCGATCGAAAGCTCGCGCGCAAGCACAACACGGGAAAAGCCGAGATCCTCGAGCATTTTGACGCCCGCCGCATTGTGGACCGCCATCTGCGTCGACCCGTGGAGCAGCAGATCGGGACAGATCTGCTTTGCCAGCCGCATCACCGTCAGATCCTGAACGATGACAGCATCGGCACCGCTCTCCGCAATCTCCGTCAATGTGTCGGCAACGGTTTCACGTTCATCGTCCCGAACAAGCGTGTTGACCGTTACATGAACGCTTACGCCGTGCGCATGGCAAAAGCGAACGGCGTCTTTCAGCCGCTCTCCCGTAAACTGTCCTGCATTTCTGCGCGCATTGCATGCGCCCGCGCCGAAATAGACCGCATCCGCGCCCGCATAAACAGCGGCTTCCAGCGATCCTTCGGTTCCGACCGGTGCAAGTATTTCCGGATTATGTGAATTCTGTTTGCTCATCAAGGCTATTATATCGACCGAAAAGGTGTTTTGCAACCGCAAATTACTCTTGCCAAGTACATTCGTGTTTGCTAAAATGAATCAAAGGTATTTGGAGGGCAATTCCATGGAAGAACAGAACGTTCAGACACAGCCGGAACAGACGGAATCCGTTGCGTTGCAAACACCGGCGAAGAGAAAACGTCGTTTCGGAGACCGTTCGGACGGCTACAAGCTGCGTTCGCTGCAGCCGATCTCGAAGGTTTCACCATATATCATGCCGAACCGATCCGGCGCAAGCGTCTATTTTCACGAGTCGATCGAGATCACCGAGGCGGAAAACTACATTCGCAAAAAGCGGAATCAGGGGCTGAAGGGATTCGGCATCATGCATTTGCTGCTTGCCGCCTATGTTCGCGTCATTTCCCAGCGTCCCCAGGCAAACCGCTTTATCTCCGGGCAGCGTATTTTTTCACACGGAGACGATATCGTCGTTGCACTGACGATCAAGCGTGAAATGACGCTCGAAGCGGAAGAAACCATTATCAAGGTGCATTTTTCTCCGACCGATACCGCCGACGACGTCTATTATAAGCTCCAAAAACTGATCGATGAAAATAAGGAAGTCAATCCGGACAGCAATTTTGACAGCACCGCAAAGTTCTTCAATTTTATACCCGGTCTGCTTCTGAAGAATGCGATCTGGTTCATCAAAGTACTGGACTATTTCGGCTTGCTTCCGAAAGGTCTGATCGATGTCAGTCCGTTCCACGCATCCATGTATATCACTTCGATGGGATCTCTCGGTATTCCGCCGGTATTCCATCATCTGTATGATTTCGGCAACGTCCCGGTCTTCCTTTCCTTCGGCGCGAAATATAAGAAAACCGAGCTGAAACCGGACGGAACGCCGGTTCAGCGCAAATACATCGACTACAACATCGTCTGCGACGAACGTATCTGCGACGGATTCTATCTGGCTTCGTCGTTCAAGCTGTTTAAAACGTATTTCCGCAACCCGCACGTACTGGACGAAAAGCCCGAAACCGTCGTACACGATGTCGACTGAACGAAAGCAGAAAAAGAAGCGGAGCGTACCGCGTTTTGAAAGGATCAAACTGATCGAGTACGGTTGCATCGGACTCGTAATTGTGCTGTTTCTGGTTCTTGCAATCGTTTACGGCACCGGAAAGAACACAAACGGCAAACCTTTAGCCGACGCTTCGCCTTCCCCCGTCCCGACCGCCGATCCTTCCATCCGTGGAAAAGCGATTCTTGACGCGCTTGACGGCGCAGGGTTTTCGGTAAGCTATCAGGATGGACAATATGCGGTCGTCTCGCCGGACGGCATTGTATTTCAGATGCAGATGGAGTCCGACGACAAAGGCATCCTGGCACTGTCGTTCGAAACGCCGCTCTGCCCCGATCCCGAGGAGAACACGGAAACGGCAAGGCTGCTCCGCGCGGAAAACCGCAGAACCGTAAACGAGATGCGCAAGCTGTTTGACTGCGTCATGCCGGTATTTCATCGCTCCGTTTACGACAGCGAAACGATCATCAAGCAGAGTCAGAAGGTCGCGGAAAACGGGGATGCGTACGCAAAGCATTTCGGTCACTACTCCGTGCGTATTCTGTCCGATCCGGAAGCGGTCCCGCAGGCCGTAACAATCTCACTTATTCGCGACCCGTGACGATTCGGCGGGTCGTTTTCTTTGAAAGGAAGCCTTTATGCGGCATATCATCCTGAACGGACGCAACGGCGTCGGCAAATCCACATTGATCCGTGCGCTTCTTGAAGCGGTTCCTTTGCCGGTTTACGGCATCATTACAAAGAAGGAAACCGATGCGGACGGATCCGCGTCGGTTTATATCCATACGTACGGTGCGGAAAGAAGGTACACTTCGGAAAACCGGATCGGTTTGTGCGGCGTTGAAAGCCATACTGCGTTTCCGGATGCATTCGACCGGTTTGCCGAATCGATGCGGTTTCCGGAAGACGGTGTGATCGTATTCGACGAACTCGGTTTTATGGAAACCGATGCGCGCAGGTTCACCGAAGCCGTTCTTCATACGCTCGATTCCGCTCCGCTGGTGATCGCAGCTGTTCGCGATAAGCGGACGCCCTTTCTGGACGCCGTCCGCTCACATCCGCGCGTCGATGTCTACCCTGTAAATGAAGAGAACAGAGACGAGCTGCGAGAATCGCTTCTGTGCATGCTGCCGTCCCTGTTCCCGGGCAGTTCCGATCACATCTGACTCATTCGTCTTCCGGGATGTCCTCTTCCCCCATCGACCGCTTCAGACGCATCCTGTCCCACAGTCCGTATTTTTCCGTATTGGTGATTGCGTGCATCATCTTTACGTCGGCGTCAGGAACGATCGTGCAAAGGTACTTGATCAGATCCTTTGCTTCCTCGCGCTTGGTTTTGCCTGCGACGTCGCAGTTCGGCGGCAGCACCGGAAGCTCCAGCTGTTTTGCCACGGAGAGACAGTACTTTTCCGGGACGTAGATCATCGGTCGGATCACCGTGATATTCTTTCTGGAAAGATACGTGATCGGCGCAAAGGTGTTCATGCGTCCTTCGTACAGCAGCGACATCAGAAAGGTTTCCAGCACGTCTTCGCGATTGTGTCCCAGCGCGACCTTGTTGCATCCGCGTTCCTTTGCAGCCGTATTCAACGCGCCTCGACGCAGTTTTGCGCAGAGCGCGCACGGGGAACGCTCCGCACGGTATTCGAAGACCACCTTGCCGATTTCGGTCGGGATGACTTCAAAATCGATCCCGACGCGCTGCGCATATTCCTTGATCGGTGCAGTATTCTGATATTTCAGTCCGAGATCGAGCATGACTGCAATCACATCGAATTTGGTGTAGGAAAAGCGCTGATACAGTTTCATCGCCTGCATCAGAAGAAGGGAGTCTTTTCCGCCGGAAACGCCGATGCAGATCCTGTCTCCGTCTTCTATCATGTGAAATTTCTCGTCCGCTCTGCGGATGCTGCCCAGAATTCGTTTCATATCCTTTACCTCTATGATGTGATTATATACAATTCGATTCGTGTTGTAAAGAGCCGGTCATGTGTTACAAATGTAAAGTAAGAATAAAATTCTCGCGGAATGATTGCGATTCCGTCCAATATTTGGTATACTGTAAAGGTTAAGTGGGAGGCATGAAATGACCTTTACAGATATTTTGATGATCGGCGTCGGACTGTCCATGGACGCGTTTGCGGTTTCCATGTGTCAGGGCGTCTCCATGAAGAAGCTGAACATTCGCCGCGCAATGCTGATTGCGCTGTTTTTCGGCGGATTTCAGGCATTGATGCCTCTTCTCGGGTTCTCGCTCGGATCGACCTTTGCTTCCGCAATTACCATCGGTCCGTGGATTGCGTGCGCGCTTCTTCTGATCATCGGCGGAAAGATGCTGTATGACGGCATCCGCGACAAAGACGACGAGCCGTCTGATTTCGGAACGATCGGGCGTCTGCTGGTTCTTGCGATCGCAACGAGCATCGACGCGTTCGCCGTCGGCGTGTCGTTCTCCATGCAGGAAGGCATTGTCTGGCTTCACGGCGGGATCAGCATTTTCCCTGCGGTCCTGACGATCGGACTCACAACGTTCGTTCTCTCGCTGATCGGCGTCTGGATCGGGAATCGGTTCGGACTCCGGTATCACCGCGCCGCAACGATTTTCGGAGGCGTCGTTCTGATCCTGATCGGAATCAAGATCCTGCTCGAAGCGCTGAATTTGCTCCCCGATTTTTTGCGCTGTGATGTCGTATCGCAAGCGATCGAACTGCATACCCTTTGGTTATGAAGCGTACTTTTGAAAGCAGCCGGACTCCGGTAATCATCCTGATTGCAATCACTGCGGTGATCGTAGGGCTTTTGGGGTATGTGTTCGCCGTAAGGCTTCACAATTCCGCCATTGCAGAAGCGATCCCGGAGGCGGGGGCGTTTGCGCGCAGTACACCGGCGCTGCGGACCATTCCGTCCGAAACGCCGCAACCCGCTCCGACGGTCACGCCGATTCCCGCCGCGGAATCCGACGTCGAAGAAATTGAAGCGCCGTTCTGGTCGGAAGGCAGTATCTTTCGCGGTGACGAATACCGCAGTCCGACACTGACCGTGCAGTATTCGGTTCACACCGATACCAGGAGTTTCAGCATGCGCGCGATATATTACGTCGCGGACATCCACGTCTCCGATGTGACGCAAATCCGTACCGCGTCCGCACGCGAAGACTTTGCAGAAAGCGGTCGCGGAAAGGTCAAACGGATGGCGGATCGTGAAAATGCACTGGTCGCGATCTCCGGTGATTACTGCGGGTGCCACTCCAATACGCTGATTATCCGCAACGGAATTGCGTACCGCAAGAAAATCGGCGGAAGCGACGTCTGCCTGCTGCTGCGCAGCGGTGAAATGGAAACGATCCCGCGCGGTAAAACCAACCTCAATGAGATTCTGGCGAAGGATCCATGGCAGGCATGGGAATTCGGTCCCGGTCTTCTGGAAAGCGACGGGACTCCGCGCAGGTCGCTGAGCAGTTATTCGCTGAACGCAAAGAATCCCAGAAGCTGCATCGGGTATTTCGAACCCGGTCATTACTGCTTCGTCGTCGTGGACGGCAGGCAAAAGAGTTCACGCGGGGTGACGCTGGTCGAGCTTGCCAGATTGATGCAATCGCTCGGCTGCAAACAGGCGTTTAACCTGGACGGCGGCGCATCCGCGCACTTTTACTGGAGAGGACAGATCAGTAATAAGCCGAGCGGCGGCGGTCGTCAGATCTCAGATATTGTATATGTAGCAAAGGAATCTTATCCCGAATCGAGAATCTTTTGCGGAAAGGCCGGATATTCCGAATGAAACGTTTGTTTATCATAACCATGATCCTTGCTTCTGCAATGATCTTCTGTTGCTGCGGCGAACTGTATTCGCCGGAGTCGACTGAACGCTTGGAAGCAGAGACGGCAGAACCCGCCTCGATCGTTGAAGAAGAATTGACTCTGGTTACTCCCGTTCCGACCGATACGCCCGAACCGCCCACGCCGACGCCTGAACCGACGCCGACGCCTACGCCCTCCCCCACGCCGACGCCCGAACCGACGCCCGAGCCCGACGGGCTGATCGGATGGACGGAAGGCGGCTTCGTTCCACGGGAAGAACAAACCCAGACCGAAACGGAATACATCGGTGAAAATCTGCACTTTACCGTAACCCGTGTTTTTGATGAGACAAGCTTTAAGTCCGAGGTCACATACTATGTGACCGATATCTACCTGCGCGACATCAGATGTCTCCGCACTGCAGCGGCAAAGAGTTTTAAGTCCAGTGTGCGAGACAATGTCGATGTCATTGCAAAACGGGCAAACGCGCTTCTCGCAATCTCCGGCGATATGTTCAATGCGCACAAGCACAGACTTGTGATCCGCAACGGTGAAGTGTTTGATACGAAAATCTACAGCAACTGGGAAGTCTGTTTCCTGTATCTGGACGGTACAATGGAAACCATGTCGGCGGATGATTACAAAATTGCGCCTTTGCGGGACGATATCTGGCAGGGATGGCAGTTCGGTCCCTCGCTGCTCGACAAGGAAGGTCACGCAATGACCGATTTCTCGAATGCGCAGATCCGCCCGCAGAATCCGCGATCCGTTATCGGCTATTATGAACCCGGCCATTACTGCTTCGTTACCGTGGACGGACGGCAAAAAGGACATTCCCTGGGCTTGGACCTTGCAGAGCTGTCGCGGCTGATGGAGCAGCTCGGATGCAAACTCGCATTCAACCTGGACGGCGGTCAGTCCGCTTCGCTGTTCTGGAACGGTCAGATCTACAGCAAGCCCTGCAACGGCGGTCGCGACATGGCGGACATCGTTTATCTGGTTGACACATACGAATAATACCGCAGCAAAATATATGCGGCAGTATCCCGAACGGATACCGCCGCTTTTTTACAGCTGCATTTCCATATACCTGCGATAGGTTGTAAAACCGACCGCTTCATAAAACGCCAATGCGTCGTGATTGAACTCCCACATATTGAGCTCGATCCGGGAAAAGCCTGCCTCCTTTGCATATGCACGGATGAACGCGATCATTTCCGTCGCTACGCCTTCCCTGCGATGCGCTTCATCCACGCCGAACTCGTCGACGTCCAGATAATCCCGCACGAACATAAATGGCGTCTCCGGTCTGACAATGTGATGCAGAACGGCAAAGCCGCAGATCTCCCCCTCCCGCTCGGCAACGACGATCGCCTTATCAGGATCGTTCCAGATCGAGTGAACAAACTCCCGCAGTTCTTCCGGAAAACCCGGTTTGAAGATCTCCGGTTTTCCCGCGACATGCAGATCGTTTACCTGCTTGCGGAGCTCGTTTACGCGATTTAGCTCATACTCTTCTGCAAACCGTACCATTTTATCCTCCCGTTAAGTCCGCATGAATCCGCAGCAGTCAAGCTCGGAGAACGGACGAAATCCCAATGATTTATAGAATGCAACCGTCTTCGGCATATCGTCCGTCGCAAGCTCGATCTGCCGTACATGCCGATACCGGTCAAGCGCCTCCTGTACAAGTGCAGTGCCGACGCCTTTGCGCTGATAGGCTGGAAACACGAGAATATCCTGAATGAATACGATCGTTTCTCCGTCGCCTACCGCGCGGAGAATTCCGAGAAGCGTTTCCCCGTCATATGCGGCAAGAACAAGCAGCGATTGTCTGAACCCGCGTGCAAGCGCAGCAAGATCGTCGGTATACGCCGTCCACCCGACGGACGCATACAGCTCGGCGATCTCCGCTTCGCAATATTCCCTGTATTCTCTGATGACCATAAAACACCTCTTCAGAAGCATACCATGAAGCAAGCGGAAACGCAACACTGTTTGCAAATCATACCGTAGACAGCCTGCAAAAGACAGGCGTTATTTCATTGAAATGTTTGCCGCCGTGCCGAAAATCCGGAGCTTATCTTTTGAGAGAGAATAAAAAATCGCCGCAAGCCATGTGGTGCTTGCGGCGATGTGGTCGAGGCGACTGGATTTGAACCAGCGGCCTTTTGGTCCCGAACCAAACGCGCTACCAAACTGCGCTACGCCTCGACATTGGAGCCAAAGAGGGGACTCGGACCCCTGACCTACGCATTACGAGTGCGTCGCTCTACCGACTGAGCTACTTTGGCGGACCTTTTCTATTATAACGCAGAATCAAATCTTGTCAAGCATTTTTTCTTCATTTTTCCATATATCATTTCAGAATCCGGTATGCCTCTTCCCGTGACTTTTCACGTGACATTTTCGACTGATTGTGTTATGATGTATTATCAATATTTATGAAAGAAGGCTTTTTGTGAAACAACAGTTTCGCCGTATCCCGGCATTGCTGCTGGCAATTCTGATGCTTTTGGCATGCTCCGGTTCTGCAAGCGGGATCAGAAAGACAGAACAATCAAATATGTGGTCTCTCAGCGACCGGTATCAGTCGACTTACAGTATTCTGCGTTACTACGCGTCCTATCTTGTAAACGGCGAGCTGTTCTATCTGAAAGCGTCGCGCAACAAGAAAGAAACCGGTTTGTCCAAAAACGTCATCGACTATAAGACTGTCGACGGCATTGTCTACGCACTTTGCGAAAGCAATCAGATAGATGACGACGGCAACGCCCTGTACACGTACTATGAATGCTATACGGGTCAGTTTCGGTATGTCATCGGAAACGAAGAGAAAGGATTTCACATTGAACGCATTCTTTCCGTTGACGATGCGATTGCGCTGATCGCCGACCCGGCTTCTCCGAAAGGACGCCTGAAGCTCGCCGAAGAGGAATGGAATGCGATGTATCGGCTCGCCGGATGCAATCTTGAGATCCTGGTCCGGGCAAACGATAAGGGATCCCTTGTGAAATCGCTGTCCTCAAAGTATGAACCGTATACCGAGAACGGCGAAACCTATTATATTTCCTCTTTTGAAAACGGAATTGCCTATACAGACGGAACGCATTCCGTCCAGATCCGGCAATCGGACCGTGCCGATGTTCCATCAGACAATTATCATACATTATCCGAATGTAAGGCTGTTCTGGCGCTGCTCGGATCATAAAAACCCATAACCGAATCAACCGACACGGAGGCCGAGAGCCTCCTTTCTTTTTGTCCGATATTCCTTTCATTTTGACCCCATATTTGTCGAATACGCGTATTACCGATTAATTACATTGCTATATTCTTAATATCGAACTATGTTCATAAATTATCCCATTTTACTTTACACCATGTTCACAATTTGTTCAAGTCTTATTCATACTTTTATCGCTGTTTTTTGGCGTTTCCTTCATAATTTCCAGACAATTTTGACATATTTCTCCTTTATACTCTAAATCAGATACAAGAAAGGAGACTTTGTGATGAACCACCATGAATTGAAGAGATTGTATCGCCGGATCGAGCGCGTTTCCCATCTGCGTTCCCACGTTTTCTACCGGAAGCTCGCTGCGCTTCTTTGCAGCTTATTTTGATCGGCTGTCCTGATCTTCGGGCGCAGTGCCCCCTTGCATGCTTTGGAATCCGTCTGTATCGCACGGATTCCGTTCCCATCGACTGCATAAAATAAAGGAGCGGTTTTTTCCGCTCCTTATTGTTATTCATTTATGCTTGTTTCAGTGTTGGATCCTCCACGGCAGCGGAAGAATGAACTCCTCGTTCTTCTCGTCAAACGGATAATACTCTTCTCTGTTTGCCGGATCGTCAAACCGGTTGAAATCCTCGAATACCGGGGAATACGTCAGGTTGTGCATCGTTCCGTCCGCTTCGTCGATCTGCATCAGGCGAAGATAACCGCCGCCGCCGTCATGCAGGGATGCCTGATAATTGAACATCATCTGATACACGGTGCGGTCTTCCTTGCCGTCTCCGTTGTCGTCAAATGTTTCCGGGAAGCAGTATGCGCCGTATTTGTGTCCGCATAGAACCATGAAAAGATTCGGCGATTCCCTGACAACACGATCGTGCCATTTCTTGCCGTCCTCGGAAAGCGTCAATGTCTTCGTGTAATAATCATGCAGGCAGAGAATGCCGATCCGGTCCGGATACTTTTTGAATACATCGCGCACCCAATCAATGCACTTATCCGTCGGCGCGAACCCCATATATACAAACAGATAATCGGTTTCCCCCGCCGTAATCAGGTCGTAGTGTCCGCGGTTGTTTTCATAGCTGTCGCCGTACCACGGCTTATTTTGATACCGTTTTTCGCCGAAACGCGCGCAAAACGTCTTATATCCGATCGGATTCAGAACATCATGATTCCCGGCAAGAACCCCGTTCGGAATATCGTCGATGGTTTTTTGTGCTCGGTCTGCCACGTCCCATTCCGAATCCAGATCCGTATTGTGTACAAGATCGCCGGTATTGATGATATAGGCAAGGTTCATCTCTTCCCTGTGATCGTGCAGGAACGTCGTCATCGCATAGTAGGTTTCCGGGAATTTCTTTGAATAATGCTGCGGATCGCTTATCCATGCGATCGTATAGACACCGTCTTGCGCCGTGTATTTTGACGAGCTCTCCCCTGTCTCCTGTACGTTTTGTGCCGTTGGCGTCGGTGCAGCCGTCTTCTCGGGTTCCGGCGTACGGTCGGAATCCGGTGCAGTATCCGGGATCGTCGGCTCCGGGACTTCCGGTATGTCTTCCGTCTCCGGAATCGACGCAAAGCACACTTCGTCTTCTTTGATTTCCGGCGTTTCCGCTGCCGGTTCTGCCGTTGAAACCGTTTCCCCCTTCTGTGCTGTCGAACAGCCCAAAAGAAGGATCAGGCATAACGCTGTTATCAGACAAACCCGAAACCGTTTCACAACGCTTCCTCCGATTGTTTTTCTGTATCGTACCACGATTGGAAAAGTCTGTCAAATGCCGCATCCGTGTTTGAACGTGCAGGCAGGCGGAAAGACTATGGTTCGGAGGTGGTTCAACTTGCAGAAAGTGGAGATCACGAGCATTGATACGTCAAGGCTTCCGAAGCTGAAGCCGGATGAAATGAAAGAGCTGCTGAAACAGGCAAAAGAAGGCGACGAACAAGCGCGCGAACGGTTTATCTATTGCAATCTGCGTCTTGTCCTTTCCGTCGTCCAGCGGTTTGCCGGACGCGGCGAGCTTGCAGACGATCTGTTTCAGGTCGGATGCGTCGGATTGATCAAATCCGTCGATGGATTCGATCTCAGTCAGGACGTACGCTTCTCCACCTACGCTGTCCCGATGATTGCCGGAGAGATTCGCCGTCATTTGCGCGATTACAGCGCTGTCCGCGTACCGCGTTCCATGCGCGATACCGCGTATCGCGCTATGCAGGCAAAGCTCATGCTGACGGAGAAGCTGTCGCGGGAACCGACCGTCGGAGAGATTGCAAAAATGCTCGGCATGCAGGAACCGGACGTCGTTTTTGCGCTCGATGCGATCTCCGATCCCGTTTCGATCTATGATCCGGTGTTTCAGTCCGACGACGATACGCTATGCGTTCTGGATCAGATCTGCGATCCGAAGGACAACGAATCCCGGCGCGTTGATTCCATCGCGCTGAAGGACGGTATCTCGAAGCTCAGCGAACGCGATCAGAAGATCCTGAAACTCCGGTATTTTGCATGTAAAACACAGGTGGAAGTCTCCAGGGAGATCGGTATTTCGCAGGCACAGGTTTCTCGGCTCGAAAAAAGCGCGCTGAAAAAGCTCGAAAGCTATGTCCGCTCATGACTGCATCCGCACAATATCCCGTTTCAGGCGTTTCATGATCCGTTTTTCCAGACGGCTGATGTAGCTTTGTGAAATTCCCATCGTTTCCGCAACCTGTTTCTGCGTCTGTGCTTCCCCGTTTCCGAGCCCGAACCGGAGATCAATGATCGCACGCTCGCGTTCCGTCAGCTTCGACAGGGCTTTGTTCAGGAGTTCGAGTTCGACTTCGTCCTCCATGTCGCGGCTGACGACATCCGGTTCCGTTCCGAGCACATCGGAAAGCAGCAGTTCGTTTCCGTCCCAGTCGACGTTCAGCGGTTCGTCAAAGCTGACTTCGAGTTTCAGCTTGGTGGTACGTCTCAGATGCATCAGGATCTCGTTTTCAATGCAGCGGGACGCATAGGTTGCGAGCTTGATCTTTTTCTCGGGCTTGAAGGTCTCGACCGCTTTAATGAGCCCGATCGTCCCGATGCTGATCAGATCCTCCGTCTGTACGCCGGTGTTCTCAAATTTTTTTGCAAGATAAACGACCAGTCTGAGGTTGTGAACGATCAGCTTATCCTTCGCTTCCTTGACGGTCGGCGCAAGCGCGATGCACCTTGTCTCTTCTTCCGGATCGAGCGGCGGCGGAAGTCCTTCGTTTGCATGAACGTACCATAAGATATTGCGTCTGCCAATGCGAAGCCGTACGAGCAGGCGAGACCAGATACGAAACAGCCACGTTATCATCCTGAATCCTCCAATCATTCGGTAAAAGGATCTCCGGCAGGATCGCATCTGCATGCGCGATCCGTTCCGGTGCCTTGGCGCAATAACAATCTGCCTCGATGTTTCCAAACTGAAGAAGCGACACAGAGACGGGATGTTCTCCGTATAGAATGCCGTTTCCCGACAGCTTTCGGAACGGAATCGGCCGCAGCGGACGATCGACATCATGATTGATCAGAATGACCGGAAGCCCCGAGATCGGCTCTTTCAGCAGGTTTCCGCTGTCAATCAGCGCTTTGCATCGGTATGTATGTGTCGAAAGACGGATCACCGCTTCCGTATACAGCGCATGCCGTCTGCGTATTCCCAGCATTCTGCGGATCATCTGCGGCAAAAACGATGCAATCACGCCCGAAAGCAGCGCTGCGCGCACCGGCACCGTTCCGATCACCGTTCCGTCCGCGTATACCTTCCCTCCGAACTGCAGCGTCAGCAGTATCGTAAATCCGCCTGTCAGAGCTGCAGAGAAAAGGATGAACGGTATTGCTTTTATCATGCCGCCGGCGCGTCGAAACAACGGAACCGATAACAATAGAAAGCACGGCAGTTTCCAATACGGTTCCCTCAGCTGCGGAAGCCAATGCAGCGAAAGCAGCGCATAGCACGCGCCGACCAGCGATACACAGGCAGTCGGAACCGTGCGGATCCGGATTCCCATCCACGCTGCCGCAAGTCTGTAAACGCAGAGATTCATCAGTGTATTGTCCAGGAGGAACGGTTCGATCTCCAGCTTCATGCAACAACGATTTCCATGACGGTCATATCGTCCGAACCGCCTCTTGCCTTTGCTATTCTCAACAGCCGTTCCCCCGCCTTTCCTCCGCTTGCCTCAACGGAACGAATCGCCTCGTCTGTACCCTCCGGAAACATATCCTGCACACCGTCCGAGCACATGATGATCCGGTCGTTCTTTCTGAGATGCATCCGGATCACGCTTGGCTTTGCTTCCGCAAGAATCCCGCAAGGAAGCGCTTCTCCGGCAATCGCGCCTACCTGACCGTCCCGCACGAGGAAGCTCGGCGGCGCGCCGTATTTCAGCATCTCTGCTTCTCCCGTTTTGAGATCGATGGAGACCGCGTCCAGCGTCGCGTACATTTCTTTTTCACTCTGTACCATCAGCATCCGATTCACGCTCTCGTATACCAGTTCCTGCGACATTCCGGCATGACAAAGACGGAACAGCAGCCGGATCGCCGCTTCGCTCTCGCGGCGCGCGTCTCTTCCCCGCCCCATTCCGTCAGACAGTGCAAAACACACCCGTCCGCCCGGGATCCGGCATTCACCGGTTGCATCGCCGCTGACGGTATGCATCTGTGTCGTCCTTGCGATCTGCACCGCCGCATGCAGCTCTGCGTCCTGTTCAAAGACAAACGACACCTTCCGTTCGCTTTGCGCAACACGGATACAGCGAAGCGGATAGCCGCATGCTTGTTCGATCTCGCGGCGAACATCGGAGTGTTTTCTGTTCAGCGGTCGTTTCAGCACAGCGGAAATCATATCCGTTCCGTTTGCCTCATACAGTTCCAGGGACTCGACTTGCAGCCCTGCTCCGATCAAGTGTGCGCGAATCCTGTTTTCGTCCTGATCCGTACGGTCCGACCGACTGCGCATCTGTCTGGCATGGGTACACAGCGCCGCGCCTGCTCCCGAAATCTGACGTTCGACGAATCCGGACTGCATTTGCGCCTGATTTGAAACCGCGTTGCGATTCAAAGCCTGCTGATAGGACAGTCGCACGGTCGCACAAAGGTCGTCAAACCGGCTGCATGCCTCATCAATCGGATCCGTTCGTTCTGCACGCTCTCCGGCAACAACAGCTTTTGCAATGCCGAGGACGGTCTTCTGCATTTCGTCAGCCGCTCTCCAGCATCTTTTTCGGTTTTCGCAATCCCGGCAGATGGCAAGCGCGCCTTGCACCGTCCAGCGTTCCACGCTGTCATCCTCCTTTTCCGGAACATGAAACATGGCCGAAATTCCTCCGAGCAGCTTTCCCATGCGTTCCATCTCATTGGCGACACGCTGCTCCGTTCGGCGAATCGCCTCCCTGACCATGCGTTCGGCATCAAGCTTCGCATCCGTATATCGGCGGATCGTATGCAGCCATTCCTTCGGCAGGATCACAAACAGCATCATTCCGCTCAGAAGATTCGGTATGTTAATGATCGCGACGTCCTGTATGCGATACAGTCTGAACAGAATACCCGACAGCAGAAACGAGGCGGCAATAAACAGCTTTCCCCGCTCCCGCACAGCCGCAGCAGTCAAAGCACCGAGGGCGATTCCGCCGATCAGAATCGGATCTGCACCGGAGAAAACAGTCAGCATGACTGCCCAGAGAATCCCGGCGGCAGCACCGAAAAAGCCTCTCGCATAAACGGCGATCCCTGTCAGAAGGAACATCAGCATGATCGAAAGCGACCAATCGAGAAATACGGCGTCGGAACAGGAAAGAAGCAGCATTCCGATGCCGATCGCAAACGCAATCTGCTCCGGTTCCGTCACGATCCGCGGGCTCAGAAGAGTACGGATCGAAAGACAGATGCGTCGAAAACAGATCGCCGCGAGCAGGGAAACGGCGATCGCAATTACGCCGTACAGCAGTTCTTCCGTGCCTATGATTGCCGAGACAGGAAGTGTTATGAAGCTGCAAAGCAAATATACGAACAGCCGTTGCTTCGGTGTACAGTTTTTCCGTATCAGCAATATGATACGTGTGATTCCCCAGTACAGCAATGCAGCTGATACACCTTGCCAATTCGGCTGCGACTTTGAAAATGCGCCGAGAATGATTCCCCCCACGATCGCCGCAGGGTCGAAACCGACAAGCTGACTGCCGAGCAGCAGCCCCATTGAAAGCGGCATATGCAATCCGTGAATCCGCACACGGGACAGCAGCAGCGCGCATAGAAACCCGCCGATCACAACCGCAGTTCCGATCACGGATCTTTTCCCTTTTTCTGCTTTTGTTGCCTCTTTCTTCTGCATGCACCCATTGTACCGGAAGATACCCGTGTCTGTCCGTCGGTTTGTGCGGCGTTCCCCGGGATTTTGACGCGCCGATATGTATTCAATCCTGTAAAAACGCCGGAAAAGCCGTCAGTCCGGCATGGTTTGACAGAATCATCTTGCCCGATCCTGTCGGATATGCTATAATGAATTTACGATCAATCAGACAAAAGAGACAAACGGATCGCCGCTGCATTGACGGCGCCGAATCCGTTTTCGGGAGGACACCGCATGACGAAAATCATTGCATTCGAGGGTATCGACGGAACCGGCAAAAGCGTCCAGATGGCTTGTCTTGCCGAAACGCTGCGGAATCGCGGGCTGAAGGTCAGGGAGATCTCCTTTCCCATGTACGATACGTTCTTCGGCGGTTTGGTGGGACGATACCTCTCCGCAAAGGACGGTATCGCCGCGAACACCGTGGACGGCAAGAGCATGGCGCTGTGGTTCGCTCTGGACCGGTTTGAAGCGTTCAAACACCTCGATTATTCCGACGCCGACGTGCTGCTGATCAACCGCTACGTGCTTTCCAACGCGGTCTATCAGAGCATCCGCGACATCGACCTCGACAAACCGGATATCCTCGATTTCTGTCTCGAACTGGAGCATAAGCATTTCGGAATTCCCGTGCCGGATTTGCATCTGGTCCTCGATATGGATACCGAAAGCGCTGCTGAGAACGTGGACAAGAAAGGCTTCCGGGATTACATCGGCAATGCGCGCGACGTTTACGAAAGCATTGATTCCATTCAGGCGCGCGCACGCAAAAAGTACGCCGAATACGCACAGCGAATTCCGAACGTCAGGCTGATTCTTTGTGCCGAAAGCGGAAAACTGCTCCCGATCGAAACGATCGCAAAGCGTATCGAAGCGGTCGTACTTCCGGCGCTCGGATTGTAAACGCCAAAAACGCAAGCAGCACACGGCAAATGCCGTGTGCTGTTTTATACGCCGATCAATACTCGCCCGTATATGCCTGAAAACGTCTGACCTTCTCGGCAACGGCCTTGCCGGTCGGTGTCGCTGCAAGCCCGCCCTTTGCGGTTTCGCGGTATTCGCGGCGGATATCCCTGCCGACTTGCAGCATGGCGGAAACGACCTCGTCAAAGGGGATCAGACTCGTGATGCCGCACAACGTCATGTCCGCGCACAAAAGCGCATTCGCAGCGCCGAGCGCGTTTCGCTTGATGCACGGGCATTCGACCAGACCCGCGACCGGATCGCAGACAAGCCCCATGATGTTCTTGATCGTCATCGCCGCGGCGTCGAGCGATTGCTCGGGCGTGCCGCCGGAAAGCTCGACGATCGCCGCAGCCGCCATCGCGCTGGCGACGCCGGTCTCCGCCTGACAGCCGCCGTCCGCGCCCGAGATCGTCGCATTCTTTGCAAACAGGAAGCCGACCGCACCTGCGGTGAATAAACCCTGGATCAGCTGCTCGTCGGTCCATCCGCGTTCGATTCCACATTCGATCAGCACGCCGGGCAGGATGCCGCTCGCGCCGGCCGTCGGCGCCGCAACGATCCTTCCCATCGAAGAATTGACCTCGCAGACCGCCA